>DAONEL010000005.1:12104-52873 GCA_035403045.1 Bacteroidales bacterium | reverse complement strand
CCACAAGGCACAACATCGCGGTACGAAACAGGTATTGCCTGCCTGAGAGCTTTTACAAACGCTTCAGCCCGTCCTGTGAGGGCTTGTGCTTCGGCGTAACGTATATGTTCGTGTACATACATAAGGCCTATTTCGCGGCCAAAGAAAGTACTGCTTTCGGCACGCTGGAAAATTTCCTGGATGCCGCCTTTGTAGCGCAACGGCCTGTCCATAAGGCGGGCACCGTCGGGGCCCTTCAGGTGTTGTTCGATCAGGTTGAGATGAAATTCAGCCTGCTCCGCAGTGAAAATGCCACTTAAAATGCCACGCTCCATCGGCAAAAGGCTGTAATGCACACCGGTTACATTGTCACCGGGATGAAGCATCACGTCAATTTTGCCGTCAGGTTCAACGAGGCCATAGCCAGCAACAATTCCGTCCCTGATGAGGTACTTATTAAAATCGATTCTGATATTATCACAAATTTCCCGGAGTTCATCAGCTTTTACTCTATCGATAAGATCGTAAACCTGAGCATACTGACGGAATGCCTGGTAGTTCATTTCTACTGTCCAGCTCGATATCATCCTGTTTGCCAGGTCTTTGCTCACGGGTTGCAGAGAATCGTTCCAGTCACCACCACCGAAAGGCACCAGTGAAGTTCCTTTGATAAATGAATCCGTGATCATTTTGATGAGCCTGCCGATGTGCTCATTTACCGGAGTTTTCTCAGTTTCTCCTGCTGTGTTCTGGCTGAAATACGGAACTGTTTCATTCAGAATGGTCAGGTCGCCGGTCACTTTTATATAGTTGCTGAGAGCGATGATCACCCAGTAGAAAACATCTCCATGCGAGTCACCGGCCCTGATGTGCCGATAGCTGTCGAACATCCACCATTGCGGCCAGCCACCTTCGGGGTTTTGGTTTGAGAAAATGGTAAGCAGGACTTTCCTGGCCTCCTCATATTTTTCCAGTGTAAGCAGGAATTCAACCGGCCCCTGCGAAACATCGCGCGTTCCCCAGGCTGCACCGCTGAACTGCTCCAGCCCGTAAGGAGTGAGAAAATGAGTGAGAGCATTCATCCCGAACCATGGAAGTATTTCACTGATGGCTGAAGGGTCGGGTAGTTTGGTATCAAGTGTAAGCCCGAGACTAAGTTTATTCCAGAATTGCTGCGCGTCGCTGACATCGGCAAGCCACTGGTCATCATGATTTTCGATGGGCAAAAGCGCTGATTTCTCGCATACTTCACCAATAAAGCTCATGCTGAATGAGGCGGCCTTGTTAACCTCTAGAATGAAAAGAGAGTCTTTGAGCGTTTTTTCGCCGGTAAAAAGTGCTTCATTGTTACACGCCCAGAAGCCTTCCGAGTCATTGTTTACAAGAATCCTGAACTGCGCATCCGGGAACTTTCCCGCGATCATGCTTCCGGGATAAGGTTTTACAATAAACTCTTCAACTACGTTTCCCGGAAGAACCTCCCAGCCATTCAGCGGATCAAAATCGTGGGTGATAACAAGGTTGATTTCGTCTCCCTTCAGAACCCTGAAATCCATGTTTACCCTTGGCTCATAGACTGATGTCCAGGTTCTTACCTCAAATATTTGTCCTTCAAATTTATAGAGCCACCGGCAATGATTCAAACCGGTTTCGAAAGCCGACGGCACTCCCAAAAGATAATGCCTGCCCCCTGTTTCGATGAAAATCCTCTGGCCTGATTCGGCTGACTGGTTAAACTGGCTTGTGCAAACCGAAAGCATTACGTTGAAGTTGGTGTTTCCCTGTGAGATGTGGGAGTTAAAAACACCAAAGGCAAAAGCCGTGGTCGACATGATATTTTCGTCAGGAGCAAAGCCTGATTTTGCCTGCATGATATGAGCATGTGGCCTGTCGGCGAGTATTTCTTTTGCACGAAGCACAACATGATTATTTGTGCCACAGAAGAACGACAGTAATTGCCCGTCGGAAGTTTCTTTATGACGTCGTTCTTCTCCAAAAAAATGGTTTAACTCATGGTCATTCAGGTCTTCCGAAGGCAGAAATCCGGAGGTGTTGAAAAGATTTTTCGATGGCTCAGCCAGTTCCACCGGATTTTCAACTTCCGGCATTTGGCTGAATTCTGCAAACAGAGATGGAAGCACTCTCAGGTCATCGGCGGAAGTCGCTTTTTGATGATCGGGGAGATAGGTTGCTGCAAAAGTACTGATGTGGCGATCGCCGGATTGGAGCGTAAACGGTTTTTCCTGTAAGGCAACGACCGATGATTCGCCGGCACAATTTCCGGTAAGTTTCTCGCAGAGCATGGCTTCAGGTATGCCGGTCACACGGTACAATTTCCCGTAAAACTGCATGCCGTCGGTGCTTCCTGATACCGCTCCCTGCTTTGATGCCATCATCAGCCATGGATAGCCGGTGGCTTCTTTCATATTCTGCCGGCAGCAAATCACTGATCCGTAATTCACATCTTCCAGCACGAGCCTTTCGAGGTACTGGCTAACGTAGTATTCATTGATTAGCCCGCTGTTTATGGGTTTCAGGCCAACATCCTGCATATAGACCAGATCAAGGCTGGCGGTTTCGCCCGAAGTGTTCCTGATCAAAACCTGCCATTGCCAGCTGCTGTTTCTGGTGGAAAGCTGAAGTGTGCATTCGTATTCGAACCCCTGCCAGGTGCCTTTTGCAATGTATGAATTGCTGCTTACCGCAAACATGCTTTTGCTTTCAGGTCCGATAAGCGGGGTGAATTCAATTGAACTGCCTCTTTTCCTCAGGTAGAGGTTGGTTCCGGCTTTCGACCAGGAAGTTGATGCTTTAAGGCTGATTCTGACCGGATCGGCTTCAATTGACCTGACTGACCCGTTATGATGGAAATCGAATGAAAGTCCTGACTGATTTCTGATATTCATTTAAATGATCTTTAAATTGAGAACCATTTCGCTACGATGCAGATGATTGTAATTCAGGATTATACGTTTCCCGTAACGCAGGATGTTGATCATGTCGTTGCGGAAACCGGTAATATGTATCCTGTTGATGCCCGGACCCTCGAGCACCAGCTCACCCGGCATGTCGCGGTCGCCGTAAAGTGTGATCAAAACCAGGTTCTCCGTCACCTCAATGTTGAGAATATCTGATGTACTGTGGAGTATATGAAGGCCTTCCCTTATTTTCAGGCAAACTGGCGACAGGATTCCGTATAACGGTGGCCAGATGAAAGAATCTTTCTGGCAGGGAATCGAAATTATTTCACCCGTGCCGGGATGTGTATAATTGATTTTGCCTTTCTGTTCCTCGTTGTAATAGTTTGCTGCAAAGAGCAATGCGTTTCCCAACCCTGTAAACCTTTCTCTCACGGTGAGATTTCCGTTGTCAGTGGTAGAGTTCCTCAGCCTGGCGCCTGATTTTTGCAAAATGGCTTCATAAACCGGTTTATGGCCTTCGGTATCGAAGCCTAACCAGGTTCCAAGATGGATCACGCTGCCTTTGCCGTAAGGTTTTGAGAATCCGCAAACCTGTCCGGAAATCGTCCGGGCGATGATTTGAGCTCCGGACAGTGATTTTTCATCGAAGAAATTCTGAGGGTTGGCACATTTTACATCGCTGTAACCCAGCACATCAATCAACGGTGAATCAATGTATTCCTGTCCGGCAGGAGCAATTTGCAGGGCATCTCTCAGCATCGTACAGGGTTTTTGCGACATTTCGCGATCGGGCAGATGGGGAAAAATAACAAGGTTTCCGCCGCTTGCAGCATAGTCAATAAGCGTTTGCTGATCCTGCGCATTCATTTCATCAGTACTGAAAGCCCATACCTGCCTGTATTTTGCCAGTTCGTTGGCCGAAGCTTTAGTAAGATCGGCCATGTCGTAGTCAATATTCAGTATCTGCAACACTTTAAGCAATCCATCAAAATAGGCCGGCCTGCGTATGGATGAAGCATTGAATATCAGCCCCGAAGCACCGGCTTCGGGATGCTCCAGTTCGGTTGCATAATATGGAGGATAGAAAAGCACACACACTTCGGCGCGGCGTTTTGCTTCTACGATAAGCTCTTCTGATGTTTTCAGGAGGCTGCTCATGCGTTTCACAAGCGGGAACACATTTGTTTGTTCAGCTTCGGGTGTCAGCGGGTTGTACCAGTAAAATGTCGACCCCGAGTATCCTTTTCGTTTCGGGTTTCGGCCCTGTGAGAACATGTAATAGTTCCAGCCTGTCAGCCCATTGGCTACGCTGGCTTTGTAAAAGAGCTCCATTTCGCGCGGATTGGTCACCACGTGATATTCGCGGGAGCCGCTCTGGAATTCGGCGGCGAACAGTGGCCCGCGGCCCTGCATGGCCCGTGTTATGTCGTTGATGATGCGGTCGTCATGCATGTTGCGGTACGAAAGGAATTCGGGGATATGGTCCACACCAAAAATGATGTCGCTCTTATCACCGAAAAGGTCATCGTACATGGTAATATTAACAGGGAACTCGTAACCGCTGCCGTAAATCCAGCCGGGTAAGTTGTGATACACAGGAACGGTGACACCTCTTTGCCTGGCCATGTTTGCCAGCATTCGCAGGTAATCGCCGTAGTATTTGCGCCAGAACATATGCCACTCGTAATCACGGCCACGGTCTTCCTTCGAGGCATACGGCAGCCGGCCATCGGGTGGCAGCTCTATATCATCGAAGCTGGAATACCGGGTGCCCCAGAGTTCGTTCAGCTCTGAGATATTGCTGAATTTGCTTTCCAGATATGCACTGAATCGCTGTCTCACTATCTCACAATAATCAGCCTGGTGAGCGAGCCATGAGAATACGCCTATCTCGTTGCACACCTGCATCATGATTACCGGCCCGCCTGCCGATACCTGCTGCTTGTTTATCAGTGGCATGATGTGGTCATACCAGGCTGCGACTTTCTCGAGGTATTTTGGATTGAAAAGGCTTACACCATCGCTGGGCACTTTTTCGCCGCGGCTGTTGCGCATCCGTACTTCGTCGCCATATTTTTCAACAAACCAGTCAGGCAATCCGGCACCACGAAATTCGGCCAGGATGAACGGCCCGGGCTTAACTATACAGGTAAGACCGTGTTCCCTGCAACGCCTGAGCCATCCTTTCAGGTCGCGTTCATGGCATGATGATCCGCCGAAATCAAAAACACCTTCGCTGGTCTCATGCCAGGCCCAGGGAACATAAGTGCTGACAGTGCTCAACCCGGCTTCAACGGCTGCATCAAGGTGCGAATCCCACAATTCACGCTTGATACGGAAATAGTGGATTTCGCCTGAGTTGAGGAAAATTTTCCGGTCGTCGAGATAAAAATTGTCGTCTTTAATGTAAAAGTTCATGCTTCGGTCGATTGGTTAAACTGTTGAAGGTTCCGGGTTAGAATCTCCTCCGTTTTCGCGGTCAGCATTTCTTTGCTTCAGCAACTCCTTGATCTCATGCGAACGCTTTTCCGTGAGAGAATACCGGAATACAAAGAAAATAGAAATAAGGCTAAGAAGTATGGGTAATCCGATTTCAACGATGCGCATCATGAGTAATGTGTATGGAGTCTGCTTCGTCAGCAATTTTATATCTTCTTCAATGGTTGTCAGCTGCTTGTCGAGTGATGACAGCGTTTCGCCGGATTCAATTACCCCCAGCTCATCACTTATGTGCCGGATGTTATTCAGCAAACCTGCATAGTGGATTTTATTCTTTTCTGAACGTGTTACTCTTTTGGTTTGGGATTCATCGTCCAGGTGGGCGGTGAGAATCAGGGCATTAACCTTCGCTTTTTCGAACTTGGTTTGAAGCAGTAACGGGATTGCCTCTTTTATAACGTCAGTAGCTAACGAGTCAGGCGATTGGGCATTTAACCCATCGAGCTTCGATTTGAGTTTCAACAAGCCTTCGTTTGTGGCCCGTGTTGACTGCAATGCTTTAAGCATCAGTGCTTTTTTAGGTTCCTGGTAGCTCAGCATTACAGGTGAGAGGCCTTCAACAGCTTTTGCGGATTCTTTTTCGAGATAGGTGGAATAATCTCTTGATTCTTTGATTGCTTCTTCCGCCTGATTTTTGGATTTCTCAATCCATTCAGCAGTAGCAACACCTTTGTATTCCTGCCAGTATTGTACTTTGCTCTTCAGTTCCCTTACATTACCCTGGATGGCATCAACCTTTGTCACCTGTGATTCATCAAAAGCCGTTAAAACGATCAATGCGCCCGCCACAAAACTTGCCAGGGCTGTTCCCATCTTGATGAACCACCAGAATATAGCGTAATAACTTCCTTCCGATCGTTTGCCGGTTTTGAGCTCATCCTCGTCGCAAATGTCGCCTACCATTGATGAACCCAGCGTGAAAAAGAACAGCATTCCGGCTGAAAGCAATATGGTAGGAATAATGATAAGATACGGATAATGAGGATTATAGCATACAATTTTTGAAAGTTGAGCAAGGATCATAAGCACCATGGCTACAGCCAGCGTGCTGCGTTTTCCCAGTTTCGGACTGATCCAGTTGAGCGGAAACACGGCCAGCACGCCGGTTATGGCCCAAACTGTCCCGTTGATGCCCAGCATGGTCGCCCCGGTTTCTTTGTCACCGCCAAAAACGTAGAAAATGGGTATATATGAGCCAAGAAGCTGAACAAAGTTGAAGCCCATGGCCAGGGTGAAGATGGTGAGCGTGAGGTAAACGAAATTGCGGTTTGAAACAACCAGGCCCATGTCTTTCCAGAAATGTGTCTTCTCCTGTTTTTTTGCACGCTGAAACCCGGGTTCTTTCAGGCTGAAAAACCACCAGAACGACATGGGCACCAGCAAACCGGCAATCATGAGTGATACATAACGCATACCGTCAGCTTCGTTGCCACCGGGGCCTTTGAAAACTTCCATGCTTGCAAGTTTGAACAACCAGGGCGTACTCATCGCGAAAATGTTACCAACAAAGCTTTTGGCGCTAAATAGCCGTGTGCGTGCATGATAGTCCGTAGTGAGTTCCATGCCCAGGGCGCCGTGAGGTATTTCAAAAATGTTTACAGCAGTGAAAAAAAGCAGCAGTGTTAACAGTATGTAAATCAGCTGGAAAACATGATATCCCGATTCACTCGGGAACCATGCCTGCACAAGTTCGCCCTTGGGTATCCACCACATTACAACAAAAGTCACAGCAACAAGCAATCCGCCAAGCAACAGGTAAGGCCTTCGCCTGCCCCAGCGTGACCTGGTGTTGTCAGAAAGATGGCCGATGATCGGGTCAGAAATTGCATCCCACAACCGGGGGATAATGAGTATAAAACCAAGCCAGAAAGCGCTGAGACCCAGGCTGATATTTCCCATCAACCCGACAAGTATGCCGGCAATATTGAACAATGCTACGGGTATTATACCTCCGGCTCCGTAAGCTGCCAGTTGCTGAAAGGGTATATGCCCTTCTTTCTGAACATTCTGTTGCTTGCTGTTTTCTTTCATAAATGTTGGATTGAACTTTATGTGGCTGGTATTTAGCGCGTTGATTAGTAATAGATGACAATATCTGTAGGAACAGTTTGCACCGATATCTCTTTTTCGCTGAATGTTGTGATGGGTTTACCATTTACAGTGACTTTTACCGGAAGCCTGGTGCCGTTGAAATTCCTGATCTTAATCCCGTTAGCCGGAAGCTTGAGATCACCTTTAACTGAAAACCTGTAACTATCATCTTCTTTCTTAATAGAATACGAAATTTCGCCGTAGTATGTAGGCAGGTTCTCAACCGACATTCCCTCCGGTGCGTCAATCCAGTCCTGGTAGAGTGCCGATGCCAGCACCAGCGACTGATCATATTCATTTTCATAAACGAACATGGATCTTACAGCATTCAGAAAATCACTTCCGCACCAGGTATGTGGCATGTCGCCGATGTATTTTGGTGTGCGGTAGTCTTTCCAAACAACTTCTGCCCAGTGGTTCCAACCTTGCGGACGCTGGTCGTGCAGGAAAAAATTTATCAGTTCATGAGCCCTTTCGGGTTGGTCGAGCATGATGAACGAACCGATGAGCCGGTTTTCATAAGGAGTGTAGTTGATCCAGTCGGCAGAGCCATCGCGGCGGTTTTTGAAAAAGGTGTAATATTTCTCAAAAGTGTTGTAAACCTGCGGTTTGGGCAAGTTTTTCAATTCGTTGCATGGAGTGAGCGCGATAGTAGTTGATGTGGCATCAAAATCACCCAGTTCAGCACAGCCGGGAATGTAATCAATACCATGATTTTTCATTGCGAGCTCTATCGAATTATATAAGTTGTCCCTGAAAGTGTCCCGGATTTTACAAATCCTGATATAGTTGTCAGATTCGCCAAGGATGTGCTGTATTTCGGCGGCATCTTTGAGCCCTTTCATAGTGAAGAAATCGTCCCAGTATGAGTGCATTGGCTTTGCCGAATATCCTTCGTGGCTGATTGACTCGGGCACCAGGCCGTATAACGAACGTACACTGTCATTGCCATTTTTGAAATAATCGGTTGAACGCTGCGCAATGAGTGATTCAATATAGTCACAGGCTTTCATGATGTGTTCGTTTTTCGAACGCAGGAAAGTCGTGTCGTGCGTGAAGTTGAAGTATTCACGGATCAGGTATATCATTTCGCCATGGCTGTCGTTCTCGGGAACCGGATCGGGCCCGCGGAAATCAACCACACAGGGCACTTTGCCGTTTTCGTATTGATGGGCTGTGTACCAGTCGATGAAGTCTTTTACTTCGGTAACAATACCTGATTTAAGCAAAGCCGAGGAGGTAAGCGCTCCATCGCGTATCCAGCTGCGTTCGTAGGAGCGCGATCCCGGCTGTATGCCGGCCTTATCGCGGTTGACAAGGATGTAAACCAGGTTTGATTTGTAAGTATTTATGATCCTGTCGGCTGATGCAGGCAGGTTGAATTTGATATGATCGGCCTCGTTTTGCCAGAAAGCTATCGAACGGGCTTCTTCGGTCAGGGCCGTTTCGTTGTCCGGACTGTCATATGGAAGCTTTTTGCCGTAATAGGGTACCAACACAAAAAACCGGGTGCTCTCACCGGCATAGAGATGTATAATGTACTTCATCACTCCGCCGGCCATTCCGTGGATGTCTTCGGCAGTTTTGGCCTGTGGCATTTTCCCTTCGCGTATCATATCGACGACATTTCCTTCATCGAAAGTAGTGGCGCCAAATGCATCGGGTTTCCTGAGCGGAATCACAACTTTATCATCAACGGCAATTGTGCCGGCTTCTTCACGGATAAGTTTAATTTTCCCCGCGCCGCCTGTCAGGTTGAGAAACTGGTAGTATGGATTGACCTGGAATGGCCGCAATAAAAGGTAAAATTCGAAATCAACCGGTTTGGCGGATGTGTTTTGAAATGCATAACTGATCTGCAATACCGAATTTTTATTGGCTTCGCCGGTTGCCGTTACCCCGGTTTCAAATTTCAGGCTGTTGCACTTCCAGGTGACAGTCGGCACGAATTCAAAATCCTTGTGGTTACCGTCAGGGCCAAGTGACTGGGTGGATGTGACATTACTCCAGTTGTACAAAGTATCACCCGATTTGATCATAGGCTCAATCGAAAACAGCCCTTTGTCAGTTTCCACCATTCCGTCTTCGTTGATCAGCGATTCTTTCACATCATTATTTACCCCGGTAATAGTCCAGTAAGAAGCCTCTTCCATGAAATATCTCGGGTAATTGCCGGGAGTGGAATTCTGAGCCGTATAGATAAGAAAGTCGTTGGGCGTCAGCGAGTTTTTGATGTCCAGGAATTTCACCTCGCGGATGCCGAAACCGCTTCCCGGAGAGATACTTTCTTTCAAAGTGATCTTAAGGAATTTTGCTTCTGCTTCGGGCAGCCTGATGAAACCCGACTTTGCCTGGTTATTTGAAACCGTATAGACATTTTCCCACTTCTTTCCATCCATTGATGTGAGGATATCGAAACTTTTGGCTGCTTTTGCATCAAGCCAGTCGATTTGTAAGCCGCCAAATTCTCTGCGGCCTTTGAAATCAAACTGAAGGTACTGAGCTCCGGCGCTGCCGCTCTGCCAGTAGGTTTTCACGGAGTTGTCATCAGCATAAGCGGCTGGATGAGCCTTGGAAACTGACGATGCTGTGATCAGTGGCGCAGGGTACTCATGCGTTTCGGGTGGAAGAGGTTCAAACTTCAGGTCATCCAACCATACTGTTCCTTTCCCGCCGGCAAACGATGCAATAGTAAATTCAATCCTGTCGATCTTTCTGAGAGTCTGATCGTTAGTCGGCCCCCAGGCAAAAGCAATATGCCTTTTCTTGATGACAATCTTTTTCCAGTCCTTCGGGAAATCGTAGTTGCGGTTACTTACCCACCAGACGTTGTTTCCGGTGCTGTCGAGAAATTTGATTTCAAGATTGTTACCTGGTGAGTCGGCTTTCAGGTAGAAAGTGAACTCAAAGTTTTCAGGGAGGTCGATGTGGAAAAATTTCTGAATACCACCATATCCGGTTCCCTTGGTGAAATCGTAATCGAAACGGAGCGATTGCCCCGTGTGGCCGTTATCGACTGACAGGTTTAAATCAACGCCATCGGCCCTGATGAAGTTCCAGCCATCTTTCTTTTCAAAATCATCCAATTTCTTTTCCTGGGCAAATGACCCTTTGCTCAGCAGTAGAAACATGAAAAGAACGATGCAAAGTTTACCCGCAATAGTTCGTGTTGTCATAGGCTTACTATTTCATGTATTCAAAACCAAGTTTTTTCAGGCCATCCTGGATGACCGGATCTTTCATCACATTGTTCCAAACGAGCCCTGTCCTGAAATTTTCAATCATGATAAGCATCGGGCCTTCATCAATTCCCAGGAAATCATTATCAACCCAGTTGGCTGTGGGATTAAATGAATCATAGAAACCGTATTTTCCCCATATCTTGCTGCCATATTTCTCCAGCATCGATTTAGCGGTGGGAAGTACAATTTCAGGGGCAAACGGCAGCGACGACAGCGGCCCGTAAGGTGCGACAGTTCCGTCATCAAAATAATTATAATCAGGCCCGCTGCTGCCACGGCCGGCATACCCTATGAATTTTTTATCACCAAAATTGTACTTATCTCCGGGGCCGTCGCAGGCCGTCACACCCCAGCACAGTGAATCATAGCCTACCCATTTGTAAGGATTGTCAATAGCATAACGCTGCTGGACATAGGTTGCCCTTCGTGAATTTTCAAAGTAGTCAATCCCTTTTTCTTTCATGTACTTGTCGGTAAGTCCGCGAAAATCAATGAATGCGTGAGGAAACTGGTGGCCGAAGAGGGGAGGGAATGCCACATGTGAAAGCCCTTCGTAAGGAGTTTTCCACTGATAGGTTGAAAGCCATGCATCATAACTTTGCTCAACGTTATTCATCCCGCTGCCTGCCGCAAGAATATAGAGGAACAACCCTTCGTTATAACCAGTCCAGCCGAAATTATGCAGCCCCTTTTCAGGCGTCCAGCCCATGGAAATACAGCGTGCGTGTATTCCCGTGTCGGGCATCTGCATGAAATTCCAGTCAATCCTGCCAAGCAATTGTGCGGCGAGAGAACGGATTTCCTTCTCGGTTTCGTTATTTTTACCGTAATAGTTTCGGGCAAAGATGACACCCATCATCAGCAGGCCGGTATCAACAGAGGAAAGCTCGCATTTCCACTCACGTTTCCCGGTGTCCATTCTCAGGAAATGATAGTAGAAGCCTTTGTATCCCGTGGTGATGGTGTCGGCACTCTGATCGGAACCGGCAAAGAATCTGAGTGTTTTAAGTGTAATTTCAGCTGCCTGTTCACGGGTAATCCATTTTCTTTCGGCGGCTATTGCAAACGAAGGCAATCCGAATCCTGTGGCGGCGATGCTTGCCGGCGCCCATTGTGTTGTCCGGTCTTTTACAATTCCCCAATCAGCATGTTTCTCGTTCAGGAAGAAAAGGAAAGTTTTGTACTGGATTGAATCCAGCATCTTTTCGTCGCCGGCAGTTAACTGATAATCAACTTTCCCTTTTGAATTGTAGGTGAGCTGCTGGGGCTGCTTGCAGGCGGTTATGGCAAATGCCATGACTAAAAAGAGTTTGCTGAACTTTATTATTCTTTTCATGATCCAAAGGATTTCTTGAAAGTGACAGTGAATAGTTTTGAATTATCTGTAAGTGAAGCCTAATTTTGTCAGGCCGCTTTGTACTTCAGGGCAACTCATGAACAAACCCCAAAGCAGGCCGGTACGGTAGTTTTCAATCATACAGATTTCGGGTCCCTGGTCGATGGCAATATAGGAGTCAGCCCACCAGTCTTTATGTACATCAAAAGCATCGTAAAATCCGTAATCGCCCCATAATTTATCACCTACTATGTAGTAAAAGTACCTGATGGCGTTCATCGATTGTTCAGGGGTGTAAGGAAGCGAAGATACAGCGGCTGAAGGTGTGATCACGCCAATATCGTTTGCAGGCTCATTGGCCTGGTAACCACCCGGTATATCGCTGGCAGTAAGCCCCCAGCAGTATTCGTTGTAATTGGGGAATTTCCTGGGATTGGCCGAACAATAAGCCCAGTTTATCAGCGAATGGTTTACATTCTGAGTCCAGTAGTTGGCATATGTATCAGAAAGGTTACGCGGATCGAGTCCCAGGAACGAATAGTGAGCGAAAAACAGTGGGCCACCGTAGTCGTAGCCTACAGGCAACACATATCCGTAAAATGTTTTTCCGTTCTTAATGGCGCCGCTCCTGGCATATCCCTGGTGATAGGCTGCCGCAGGAATGGTATGCGTTGGTGACGATGCCGCCATGATATATGTGATGAGCGTTTCGTTGTAGCCTTGTATTTTGAAATTCATATCCCAGTTGTAGCTGGGCGACCAATGCCAGTACAACACATTTTGCCCGCCGCGTGTGTACCAGTCCCATTCAATGCCGTTGTAAAGCTGAGTAATCCTGTTTATCAGGTTATTGCCTGCCGTGTCGGCTGCATTCAGGTACTGGCGGGCCGTTAATAATCCCTGTGCCATAAATGCCGTTTCAACCAGGTCGCCACCATTGTCTTTGGTGCTGAAAGGCACAACTGCGCCGGTGCTTCCATTGATCCAGTGCGACCAGGCGCCGTGAAAGCGGTCACAGTTTTCAAGAAAATGAACAATTTTTACAAGCCGGGTTATCCCCTGCGACCTGGTGATGAATCCCCGTTCCATACCTACCACAAGCGCCATAACCCCGAATCCGGAACCACCTGTGGTGACAATATCACCCGAATTATATCTTTCACGCGCCAAACCACTCACAGGATGGGCGTAGTCGTAAAAGAAACGGAAAGTTTGCTGCTGGATCTTAGTGAGAAGTTCGTCATCTGAAATTATAGGAAACTTGGCTGTTGAATCGAGGCCTGTCATAAACCAGTTGTTAAATCCTGTAAATGAATAGCCTGCGATTGATTTAAGCGATGAAGAGATTCCCAGGTAATATTTCTTATAGCCTTCGAGTTGCTGGTTGCATAGCAGATTGACAGTTGTAAGATTATCAGATACATTGATGACAAATGCCGGACTGCCGGCCAGCGTGAATTTTGAGCTGATTCCTGAAGTATCAACCCGGTCGGAGAATTCAAGAACCAGGCTGATGTTATCCCTGCTGACATTAAAAATGTTTTTTGGGGTCATAAAATCCTGGTTGTTGAGCCTGATGCTATTTAAAAGGAAATTTCCGCTTGCGGTTTTAAACCTGAATTCCGCTCCGGTGAACGTTTCGCCGTTTTCTCCTTTAATGGTGTTGGTAATACTTAGCGTGTACGAGGTTAGTTTCCCAAAATTGTCGTGTTTTACAAGCACTCTTTTGTTGTCGTTCCCGAAACCGAGATGAACTCCTGAAATTATTGATCCTGAGGCATTTTTGATGCTTATGCCGTTTTGTGCCGCTGAAACATTAACGGGAGCTGAGAACTCAATGGTAATATCCTGGTTAAGAGGCACATCAGGAATTTCAGCCGCAATTTGCAATTGTATGCTGCCAGCTTTGCACGAGAGTAATTGCAACTTTTCTTCCGGGCCGGGATTTTTTTTACATGATACTGATAGCAGCAAATAAACCAGTGCCAGCAATGTGGTTCCAAAAGAGATAATTTTCGCCGGATACAGGATATTGTGGTTTTTTATCGATTGATTCATCATTGTGCCTTTTATTATTCGAATGATTACCAATAAGTCAGGTACTGAAATGAGCCTGTAACCTGAAAACGCCCGGAGTTCAGTAAAAGCAAGAAAGAGGGAAGAGAACTTCCCTTACCCTCTTTCTTTCAATCAACAACAGCTAACCAGTTATTTTCTTTTAGCGTAGATTGTGTTTACTTCCTCTGCGCTGAGAGCTTTATTGAAAATGTGGAGATCGTCATACAGGCTCAAATCTGAGAAATGATTCCAGTATGTGAAGTTAGGTGCTCCCGATCCTATTGTCATGGATGAGCATCCGGTCCAGTCCAGTTTTGAAGTTATGTCATTATCAGCAACAGGAGCTCCGTTAACATAAATTGTAGCGTGGCTGGTTGAAATGCTTATTGCAATGTGAGTCCAGTCTTCGGTTGTAGAAAGGCTTACAAACGGATTCATCCAAACTTCGGTGGTAGTTATCCCAAAATTGAGGCCAACATTTTGCTTATCCCCGCTGGCTTCGCGGAATAGTCTGAAGCCTGTTGTGCGGTCATCACCAGTTGCACTGATAGCAAATATACCAGCCCTGTCGGGTACTGCATTGATTTTATACCAGAAGGCAATGCTGAATTCCTCACCGGTTAACCCTGAAGATGGGAAAGTTAAGTAAGAATCGGTTGCACCGGCATAAGCATCGCCGATTTTACCTGTATTAAAACCGGGAGCACCATTCACTGTAACTTCCGAAGTGGAGATGACATCGAGATAATTGCCATCGAAAGGCAGATAGAATACTTCACCATCCATGGGTGTATAAGGCTCAACTGTTATCTTTTTAAAATTCACGGTTTTGGTAACGGTTTTGCCTGTTTTATCAGTTGCAGTAACTGTCAGGACGTGGTCGCCATCGGCAAGGCTGTTGTATTCATACGAAATCAAAGCTCTCCTGTAATCTTTAAACGATGACAGGGTTCCGATTTCGGTTCCGTCAAGTTCGATTTTGACCGACGCGAGTTCTATATCATCTTCAGCTGTCATTTTGAAGAATACCTGTGCTACCGCGTCTTTTGAAGTAACCGGCTTTCCTTCTACCGGGAAGGTAATCGTAAGAGTAGGTGCAAGTTCATCAGAACCTGGTGCTACCGCAGTTATCGGGTCTATTCCTTTTTCACATCCGACAGTAAACACTATCATTAGTGAACTTATGAATAAATATTTCAGAATTTTCATTTTTCTAACATTTAAAGAGTTCATTAATAATAAGTTATTGTTTCAGAGAGGGAATCAGGTCAATCTGTGCCTGGGGGATTGGAAGGAATTGTTTATCCATTGAGAAAGTCCTTCCGTCATAACTCAGCTCATCAATTTTTCCGAGCCTTACCATGTCCCAGAAACGGTCGCCCCATTCAGTGGCCAGTTCAGCAAATTTTTCATCCATCACCTGGGCATTGGTCACTCCTGAAAGGTTCGAGAGGCCTGCTCTTGACCTTACGGCATTTACGGCATCATCGGCTGAGCCGGCCGAGCCTGAAGCTCCCTGGGTCAATGCCTCGGCATACATTAGCAGCACCTGTGCATACCTTATGCAGGTGAAATTTTTATTGGTTCCGTAATCAGTGCGTCCCGAAGTTAACTGATCCGATGGCAGGTAGTGCTTTCCACTGGCGAACATTGCACGGGCGTAATCATTAAAAATGTCGCCCGAACGCGTTGTGTTCGAAATCCAGGAAGGCAGAGTAGCGTATTTTGGATCGCTTTTCAACTCGGCAATACCGCTGTTTGTAAATATTACGGTTGTTTCAAGGCGAACGGTTTCACCCCTGTCGAGCATGAACTTGATATACTTGAGGCTGGGTTCGTAAAATCCCCAACCATCACCGGCGCCGGCTACTTTTGGTGTCCAACCTTGCGGGCCAAAGAAAGCATACAGGTATGAATAATTGGTACCTGTACCCTGGCCAAGGTCAGAATATTGCATTTCGAGAAGGTTCTCGTTGTTCAGTTTGCCCTTGATCTTGAATAATTCATAAAAATCGGATTCAAGGGTGAAGGCGCCAGATTTGATGATTTCACCGGTAGCGTCGGCAACAGCCTGGTAGTTTTTAAGTTCGAGGTTAGCCAAGGCTTTCATTGCCAGTGCAGTATATTTGGTAATTCCGCCGGGAATGTCGGTGCGCTGGTTGGGCCTCATATCAGGCAGCAGCGGAATTGCTTCATCCATCTGGTCTGAGATGTATTGCATCACCTCATCCTTGGTGGAGAAAGGTAAAACAAACAGGGTGGAAAGATCGGATGATTCAGGCAGGAAAGCACCGCCCCAAACACGGGCAAGGTTGAGTTGCCACCATGAGCGCAGTACTTTTATTTCGGCGATGTACCTTTCAGCCAGGGCAGCGTCGGCTCCTGCTGACTGGTATTTTCCGATTTGTTCAATAGCTGAATTTACTGAAAAAACATTCTGATAGTAATTCTGCCACAACGAATTGTACATCCAGTAATCCTTGTTGTATTTGAACAAGTCTGTTTCGTGAAAATCATTTTGATCATAATTACCACCACTACCTCCTCCGGAATTCACATCATCACCACGAACCGAGATCAATGGAAAATCTTCCCATTCCGTGTTATTGAATTCAGAATATGCTCCGATAAGAGGAAGAATCATGTTGCTCGAAATCGTGTAATCGGTTTCAGAGGTTATTGACCTGTTCTCTTTTATGTCGTCAAATTTGGTAGTACAGGCTGAAATAAACAGCAGGCCTGCAACAATAAAAGCCAGGTTGAATATATATTGTTTGCGTTTCATATCTCTGTGTTTTAGAAGGTTAGAATTTAACATTCAGACCAATGGTATAAGTGGCAGGAAGCGGATAGGTTTGAGTATCCCAGCCGTTGGCAATTTCCGGCGTAAATCCATTGTATTTGAAGAATGTGAGCGGCCTGTCGGCAGTGAAGGAAACCCTGGTTTCAGGAAACTGGCCTCCGAGCCAGCTGCTGTTTTTGATGGTATAGCCAATCTGCAAATTCTGGATACGGAAGAATGAGCCGTCTTCAATATAGAAATTGCTTAATTTCTGGTTCCAGCCTCTGCGCAAACCTGATGATGACGGATATTCGTTCGATGTACCCTCACCATGCCAGCGGTTTACCGCCAGGTCGGCATCAATATTGCCGTCCGATGTCCAGATTATTTCACCACGTTTGCGGTTGAGGATCTTATTTCCGGCCTGCCCGTACATGTTGGTACTGAAGTCAATGCCATGGAAAGTGATTCCAAAATTGGCGCCGTATATTATATTCGGGAAATACGAGCCAAGCACAACCCTGTCGTCGCCGTCAATTTTCCAGTCACCGTTCTGATCTTTGAATTTCAGATCTCCAGGCTGTAAACCGTTATCAAGAGCTATTGGATCGTGAATGCATTCCTCTGCTGTCTGGTAAACTCCTTCAACTTCATAACCGTAGAATGCAAGGACAGGCTCGCCTACAATCGAACGCTGACGAAATTCAGCCGTACCGCCATCCACGTAAGGTTGACCGTAAAGGTCTTTGACTTCGTTTTTCAGTGTGGAGAAATTAGCGCTTACGTTGTACGAAAAGTCTTTACTGATATTGTCAGCCCAGCCCAATGAAAGTTCGATACCAGAGTTTCTGATCACGCCAACGTTTTTAAGAACTGTTCCACCGATTGCAGGCACTGTGACGGGAATAGCGGCGTTCTTGGTATCGCGGATGTAGTAATCAAAATCGGCCGAAAGCCTGTCTTTCAGGAATTTAGCAGTGAAGCCAAAATTGGTTTCTTCCACGACTTCCCATTTAAGGTATACAAAGGTGTTTTCAACAGTGGTGCCTGAATAGGATAATCCTCCCAAAGCGGTATTAACAACATTAGTCTTGAAGGCTCCATCACTTTCCTGGATGTTGTCATTGCCAAGCTGTCCCCAGCTGGCACGCAGTTTAAGGAACTGAACAACGTCATTACCCTTCAGGAAATTTTCTTCGCTCACAACCCAACCAACACCAACGGTAGGGAAGTAGCCCCACTTCTGCTGGTATTTTGAGCTGCCGTCGGCACGCATGGTACCATACACAAGGTATTTACCATCGAAATTATAGGCTAACCTTCCGAAATAAGACATACCATAAAGCCTGCTTCCATCATCAGAGGCTGCATCGATCAGATCGGTGGTTGAGAGGCCGATATACCAGGATTGCTCATTATCAGTGGGGAAAACTTCTGCCCTGCCTGATAGTCTCTGAAACCCTTCATCTTTATACGATGTACCGGCCATGAGGGTGAAGTTGTGTTTGCTGAAACTCTTGGTCAGCGTAGCCACATTATCCCAGATGCGGTTGTTATAGAGTGTAAATATTTTGCTCAGGTCGGCTGTCTGGTTCTGGAAATTATTGCTGCTGTAAAAAGGAAGATTTACAGACCTTTCTTCAACCGAGGTGATGCTGTTGTTATAGGATGACTTGAAAGTGAGCAATTTGGGTATCAGATTAAATTCCATATAGAAATTTGCCAGCATCTTCTTGATCTTCTGTCGGTTGGAATAAGTATCCATGGAAGGCAAAGGATTCTGTCCTGATCTGTAACCAAGGTCAGTAGCATCAGCATAATGCTTTGGCCATGCATCCGTATTTTGGTCATCATAAACGGGCATGATCGGTACAGCAAAATATGCATCGTTCCAGGAGTTGCCGGCATCTGCGTATTTGAGTGCATCGCTATAGATAAGGTTTCCTCCGACTGTCAGCCAATTGGTGGCTTTAACATCAACTTTTGTACGTAGGTTGAGCCTGCTGTAATCATTCTTCATCTTCATAATCCCCTGCTGGTAAAAATAGTTCATACCGAGGGAGTATTTTGCCTTCTCTGTACCACCGTCGAAGCTCAGGCTATGGTTCGAAATCATGGCAGGGCGAAGAATCTCGGAATACCAGTCAGTATTAACATCGGGAACATTAGGATTGATCCTGCTGCGGCCGTAGCGCTGCATGGCGTTGAGTATAAACGACTCTTCGGCTGCTGAGCCCGATTCCATGGCCATGGTGGTAAACTGTTCGGCATTGGCCATTTTGAGCACATTGGCTGCTATCTGGTAGCCTGCATAACCATCGTATGTAATCTGCGTTTTCTGGTTATAACTGCCTGATTTGGTTTCGATCAGCACAACCCCGTTTGCAGCCCTTACACCGTAAATAGCTGCTGCTGATGCGTCTTTTAGCACAGATATTGAAGATATATCAGAAGGATTCAGGAAGTCGATGTTGTCGTAAAACATACCATCAACCACATACAGGGGTGCTTCGTTTTCTGATCCCGGATAGGAACCAATACCACGCACCCTGATGGTTGAGGAACTTCCGGGAGTGCCGTCAGAAATAACCTGCAACCCGGCCACTTTGCCCTGCAACGCCTGCATTGGCTGTGATGCGGGGGTCTTGAGCAGGTCTTCCGATTTGACCGTGGTGATGGACGAAGTGAGATCTTTCACCTTGCTGGTACCATAACCAACAACTACAACCTCATCAAGCGTCGTCTTTTTAGGAAACAGATCAACGTTGAAAACGTTTTGAGCACCAATGGCTATCTCGACGGTTTGATAGCCAACAAATGAAACCTCCAGGGTATTGTCTGCTGAAGTAACACTGAGCGAGAACTTGCCGTTAATGTCGGTGGATGCACCTTTGGTAGTGCCTTTTACCAAAACGGATGCTCCCGGCAAAGTCTCCTTGGTTTGCCCATCACTTACCGTTCCCGTGATGGTTCTCACCTGTGCCATGGCGTAACTGCTGATTAACAGCAATATAGCAGCCATGTACAACTTTTTGAGAAAGTAATGAATTTGTTTCATAACTGAATGATTAGGTTAGATTTGGTTTTAAGTGATTATTTTTAGGGTTGAATAATTGCTCAGGACAAAACATATTGAAACTTAAAGATACAAAAAAAGTACATAATCCGGCGTTTTGTGTTTCTGATACTCCATCATGGTTACTACAAATAAAAGAGAGGAGAAAAAGCAGCTTTCTCAACAATACGTCAATTCTATTCCCAGAGATTTTAAAATAAAGAAAATCAATATATTAAACTTTCAAATTTTTCAAATTTATTAATACTTTTTTTCAGAGTTGGTTTAACTGGTGATTCAGATTCACCAAAGGCTGAGAAAGTGTGAAAAAGTGACGAAGATTTTTAAGTATGCAATTCCGGGTCGTCGTTCAGGGTGATTTTGCATGCTTACGCATGTGATTTTGAAGAGCAAATCAAAATTGCATGATGAATTCAACAAGGTTTTCGTCCGATGTAAGTGAAAGGTGTTTCCGCAGCCTGTATCGTCGGATTTCAACTCCTCTCAGGCTGATATTCAGCAGTGGCGCAATTTCTTTGGAAGAAAGGTTAAGCTTCAGATAAGCGCAAAGTTTCAGGTCACTCGGTGTAAGGTCAGGGTAAGCCGATTTAAGCCGTTTGAAAAAGTTTTCATGCGCCTGTTCAAAAAGCACTTCAAAGCTCTGCCAATCCTTATCATTGGCTATACTTTTGTTTATCAGCGAGTTGATCCTGTCGAAATAGCGGTTGGGATACCTGTTTCCAAGTGCTATCCGTTGCTTCTCAAGTTCATCTTTGATCCCGATAAGCAATTCATTTTTTTTAAGTATGGAGTAAGTGGCATCAGCCAATTGCAGGTTTTTATATGAAATCTGGGTTTCCAGGTTTTGATTTTGAAGCGTAATAATTTCCTGTTCAGCCTGTTTTTTTTCGAGTAATGTTTTTGCAGAAGCTTCCTGCCTTAACCGCTCATGATGGCGGTTTACCCTGCGCTTGTTCCACGACAGGCTCAGGTAAATGATACCTGCAAATGCCAGGCTATAGAGCAAAAACGCCAGGGTGCAGGCATACCAGGGAGGTTTTATTGTAAACCGGAAGATAACATCTTCAGAAGGAAATCCGGAAGGAAGCAACGCACGTACATGAAAAACATAATCACCTTTGGGTAACCTGGAATATTTTATATCGTTTTCGTTTGACCAGGAACTCCAGGCCGTATCAATGTTCTCAAGTTTATATTGATAAAGATGCCTTTCGAGAGGGTGATTTTCAGGGGTGAATGTAATGGATAAACTGTTATTGGAATGAGGAATTTTCACTGATTTTATGCCGGGAAATATTTTGATTTTTTCGCCGGCGGCATTCCATGCCAGTATGTTTTTGAATTCCGGTTTAAATCTTTTATTAGTTGCGGCTGCAATTTTATTCATGTGAATGATCACAAATCCGTTATCGAGGCAGAGCAAACTTTCTGATTCATTGAGCGGAATAATGTTTTCGAAGCTTTCAACCATCCTTACCTTGTACTCTTCCGGCAACAAACGGTAAATAAGCTTTACTTTCCCTGATTTAATTTCAAACAATGCAACGTTATCCTGCTTAATAAACCAGTATCTGTTGTTGCCGGCCGGAATAATCCGCTTCGCGCCTGCATACTCCTGAAGTTGGTTGTTTAAGTAAGTGAATTGAATAATTTTCTGCTCAAGGTCATCCCAGGTATAGATCATTTTCCCGCTCGTAAAAACAACCCTGGAATCTATTTTAAATACCCCGGTATTGTTTTCTGCTTTGAAGCCATCTTTCATCCCGAAATTATGAAGATACGCCACTGAGTCGAGTGTTGCATTCAGTCTGAGCTGGTACAATCCTTTCACGGAATGGCCAACCCATATATTTCCCAGATGGTCGTTTTCAAGGAAATACGAAGGTTCTACGTAACCGTAAATCTCCCGGTAATATTTCCAGTCATTTCCTTCTTTCCTGTAAAGTACAAGCGAGGAATATGTACTTTGAATGAGGTATTCGGTTCCCTGGTACATGAACTTTTGCAGTGAATACCCGCCGTTTACCTGTGAAATCTTCACAAGTTTCTGATCTTTGATCACATACGACCCATTGGTGTGGCCGCAAAATATCTCTCCGTCGATTTTCTTCAGTTCCCAAACCTGTCCCTGCGAGTTGGGTACCAATCCGGCATACTTATATTGCTCACCTGCCTTCCGGTATAACGATATTCCGCGGTTGGTGCCAATATATAGGTCGGTGCCGTCAAGAACCGCTGTGTAAACCGCTCCCGTCTGACTGCCCTCCTGTAAATAAAGGTCCAGCGGACTGTCAAAAGAAATGTAATCGATACCCCGGTCGAGGCCTGCCCAAATGTTCCCTTTGTCATCCGGACACATCGATAGCACAGTATTATCCTGCAAAGTATTGTCTCCGTTCAAATTATCGATCAGGTTACCGTTCCGGTCGAGAATAACTATACCCCTGACTATCGTGCCGAAAATGATTTTGGAGCCGAGGATAATCCCGTTGTTTATCTGGCTTTGCTTCAGAAGTTCATTGGCTGGTGTTTCCCAGGGTTTTATTGATTTGCCATCGTACAGAAACAAGCCTGAAGAAGTGGTGCCTATAAGGTAAGTGCTGAGGCCGTATGGAAGTATTGTTTTTACCTCTGAACCGGCCATGAGATCACCCATTTCTACCTTCTCAAGTTTGTCGTTTATAACTTCAAACAGGGCGCCGCGCACATTCTGTAAGAACATCTTATCGCCTGCCTTAAGCAAAAACACAACATTTCCCCGGGTGGAAATTGCTTTAACGGTTTTGCCATCATAAACAAAAAGGGAGGAGAAGCTTTGAAAATAGATTTTCTTCTCCGATTCCACGATTTTCCAGATTTCTTCGTTGTGGAAACGGTAATTTTTCAACAATGGCTTCAGCGAATGATAGGTCAGGCCCGATTCGCCGTTCTTTTCCCAATATCCGAATTCTTCAAATGAACCGGTATAAATACGGCCGTCGTCAGCTATCAGAACCGATCGTACTATCAGCCGTCCGGGCACCTGGTATGTCTTCCAGTGTACACCGTCGAAAACCAGCAGGCCATTGTTATTCCCGGCATAAAGATATCCTTGCTTATCAATACCAATCGACCAGTTCTGATTGCCGGCTGCATAATCATTGCGGGCATAATGGGTTACAAGGTGCGAAATCTGAGCCTGCAGTGAAAAGGAAATAGTTAGCAACAGTATGGCTGGTAGCAGATATGGTTTCCTGATTCTCATTAAAGTCAGTTGCAAATGTTCTATACTTAACAGATAAGTAGGACTTTATGTTTCACTGTGCAACAATACTAAAAAAGACAATGTTGTTATTCAGTAACTTGTTGAAATAATCCCGGAAGTGTTACGGCTTTCTCAAATTTCAGCAGCCACTCTTTTCGCCACAGCCCGCCGCCATAGCCTGTAAGTTGGCCACCAGAACCAATGACCCGGTGGCATGGGGTGATAATGTTTAAAGGATTGCAGCCATTGGCATGACCTACAGCCCTAACGGCTCCTATGCTCCCGAGCTTTCCGGCCAGTTCGGTGTATGAGATGGTCACGCCAAATGGAATTTTTCGGAGCTCATTCCAGACTTTCTCCTGAAATTCAGTTCCCGCTGAAACAATTTTCAAGTCAAAAGCCCTGCGGTTCCCGGCGAAGTATTCATGCAGCTGGTTAACAGCCGGTTGCAGGCATTCAGGCGGATTGGCTAATATTTCCGGTTTTTCATCAAGGAATGTTATAGCTTTTATCCCAAGATGATTTCCTGTTATCCTTATCCACCCAACCGGGGAGTCGCAATATGCTGTTGGGTCTTCCATGCCCTGACATTTATAAATTAGCTTCCGGAGTTTGCGAACGAAATCCGGAACAAGACGACTTCCGGACGGCTGTTGGTGCGAACCGGAGGTCCCCAGCCACCATAACCGGGCGATACATAAAACCAGGTTTTACCTATTTTTTTAAGCCCTGCACTAACTTCGTAAATGGCCCGTGTCAAGTAATTCAGCGGCCATAACTGCCCGTGATGCGTATGGCCTGAAATCTGCAGGTCTGCACCTGACTGCGCTACTTCGCTCAAGCCAAATGGCTGATGATCAAGCATGATTACCGGCTTATTAAGATCAGCACCATTGAGCAGTTCGCCAAGATCCTTTCTTTTTTTATGTCCAAACCTGGTGCTTGTCCGGTCTTCGCGTCCTGCCAGGTAGAAACTGCTGTCGATCAGTAACATTGTATCATTAAGCATGGTAACACCGTGGTCTTCAAGATATTTTTTCGCTTTATCTGCTCCGCCAATGTATTCATGATTTCCTGTGACTGCATAAACTCCGAGAGGTGCGCTGATTCTTTTAAGCTCTCTGCCAAGATCGAACCGTAAAACAGGCGCAAGTTCTTCATCAACCATGTCGCCGGCAAACACTACCATATCAGGTTTCAGGCTGTTGATAAGATTTGCCATTTTTTTGGTCCTCCGCGGGCCAACCAATGTTCCCATATGAATGTCGGAAGCCATTGCAACACTTAGTTCCTGCCTGTTTCCGGCATTCTTCTGTATTGATAAATTGATGGTTTTTACCCTGGGTGAGAGTGCATTGACGAATCCGGCCAGCATTATCAGGGAAACCGATATGCATGTAATGACAAATACGGCAAACCTGAACTTCGCAGGATCCGACGGCATAAACCACGGATAAACCGGGAAAGCCAGGTGAAGCAGCCTGAGAATATCGAAAAACACGACAGCCAGGAAGAAATAGAACATGAATCCCAGCCAGAAAGAACCTACCCATGCAAAAATATCGCTCACCGGCGAGAGCCATATACGCTCGAGAATTCTGGCGATGATATATGAAGAAGCAAGAAACAGGAATCCCCACCTGTAAAAAGGCCTGATTGCCGAATCAACAGGGATTGCTTTCCAGCCGCGTATGAAGATGTAGTAATTGATGAGCGAATAGATAATCAGCACTATGCTGAAGAAAATGATGAAAGTGATATTTCGCATTTCATTGATTTTGAGGGTCTCGTTTTCGCTTTGATTCCGTGAGGTCAAACCAAGCGTAGGAATGTGTAAATTTACAGCTTAATTTTTCTGTAGCTTAATGGATAGCATAGCATTGGCAAAAAAGCTGGTAATCAGGCCCGGTAACCGGGTGCTGTTACTTAATCAGGATGCGCTGTTTGCTGAAGCTATAGCTGGAAATGAAGGTGTTTCAATAGAAACCAGACAAACTTCAGGCAATTTTGATGCTGTAATCCTGTTCGTTAATAACATTGCCGAGCTCGAAAAGTTTGTGCCTGTGGTAACATCTGTTGCCCCTGGGAATGTCATTATCTGGATTGCCTATCCAAAAGGTACTTCAGGGATTAAAACTGACATTTCGCGCGACCATGGTTGGGAAACGATCCACACTCAGGGGTTTATCCCGGTAAGCCAGGTGTCGTTCAATGAAATATGGTCGCTTTTGCGTTTCAAACGAGCATCAGATGTGAAACATATCACTAGGGGTGCGGCTATTGCACCACGCAAAGAGCTGGTAATACCCGCAGATTTTCTTGAAGCGCTGTCTTCAAATCACCTGCTGATTGCATTCGAGAAAATGGCATTCACTCATCGCAGGGAGTTTTCAAGATGGATAGAGGGAGCCAACAAGGAAGAAACCCGTAAGAAAAGAATAGTAAAGGCTATCACCATGATTGCCGGAAATAGAAAACTTAATCAGAATACCGAATCACTCAACTGAAATGAAATACGCACTTAAGATTACCATTTTTGCTTTAGCATTCCTCAATTCTGTCAGCAGCTTAAAAGCCCAGGCTGTGTTGTACCAGCAGACGTTTGAAAACATGTCCGCACCTTTCGATGGATTCCTGCTGCTGAATGCTGATTCAGGAGTTCCGGCGGATGCCTCTCTTTCGGCTTTGGAGGATAGCGCCTGGATCATACGCTACAACGAAGGTTTAAATACAAAAACAGCTCTGGCCACTTCAGCTTATTCGCCGGCTGTTCAGGCAAACGACTGGTTTATCACACCAGCCATTACACTAGGCAAGGCATCAAAACTCTCATTTAAGGCTGCTGCCGGAACCGGCGGTTCACCGGATGACTATTCAGTTTACATCTCAACTTCTCAGCAGGATGTTTCAGGATGCCTTTTGAATCTACCGCTTGCTGCTTTCCAGGGCGAACAGGCCGGTTTATTTACTGAACATACCATCGACCTTAAAAATGCAGGCTATGCTTCACAGAACGTGTATATCGGCTTCAGGCTGAATACTCAAAACGGAAACAACAACCTGATGATTGATGATATTACAGTGACCGATGACTCGATAACGAGTGTAGTGCCGCTTACGTTCGTTGTAAATATGTCAGTGTATATTAACGACAGCATCTTCTCTCCAAGAACTGACTCAATCGACATTGTCGGCAACTTCAACAACTGGACCGGGAACCAGTATAAACTTGATTCAATGCCTGGTTCCGATTCATTGTATGCTATCACCATTCCGGGTTTTACAGTTGGCCAGCACCTTGAATTCAAGTTCCGGATTAACTGCAGCTGGGTGGATACGCTGGTTGAATTTCCCTATGGGCAACCTAACCGTACCTGGGATATTGAGGAAGGAAAATACACTTATTCATGTTATTATAACGACGAAGGCAAAACATACAGCATCAGGGAGAAGGAAGCCCTTATGGACGGAGTAAGTGTTTATCCAAATCCCTTTGCCGATGTGATCAGGTTAACTCTGCCGGGCCAGATTTCAAAGGTCGTGGTGGCATCATTAGCGGGCCGCCGGATTTCAGAATATATGACAGGCAAAGCTGAAAACCCTGAACTGAACCTCAGCCACCTGGCAAAAGGAACTTATGTATTGTTATTCTATACCGAAAAAGGTTTTATTGGAAGCCGCAAGATAGTCAGACTATAGCCAACGGTTTTTTACCTGCATTCCCGGGAAACCGGTCAGAATCTCTTCATCCATTCAAATGTGGTGTAATGGCTGCCATTCATGCCGGCATTCTCATATGCCTTTTGTGCTTTTAGGTTCGTTTTATCCACATATAATCGTATTCCGGCAACTCCATTATCGTTGACTGCCAAATCTTTAACGAATTCATACAGGTGGCTGAAGATTCCTCGCCGGCGGAATTCTTTCAGCACATAGACCGATTGAAGCCAGTAAACCGTTGAATTCCGCCAGTCACTCCATTCATAAGTTATTAGTAATGAAGAGATTATTCGGTTATCCACTTCAAATACGTAATAGGTGCCTTTTGACTCGTCATCCAGTACAGCTTTTACACCCTGGCGCAATATTGCCGGGTTGAGGGTAAGGCTTTCGGTTTCCATAGCCATTTCAGCCTGGAACTGTGCAATTGTTTCAATATCAGCATGTGAAGCTTTTCTGATATGCGTATTTTCCATTTGCCGGCACTTATTTTGGTTCTTTAAAAGGGTTTCGTTAGGGCTCAAAGAAATGCTTACTTTTGCACTTCTTTTTGCTACCTGCCAAAAGTAGAAAAATCCTTAAAATCGCTTCAATGAGCGACCAGATAAAGCACGAATGCGGGATCGCCCTGATAAGGTTGAGGAAACCTTTGGAATATTATCATACCAGGTACGGAACCACTCTTTATGGCCTTAACAAGTTGCATCTCCTCATGGAAAAGCAACATAACCGTGGGCAGGATGGTGCCGGAGTGGCTTCAATAAAGCTTGATGTGAAGCCGGGAATGAGGTATATTAACCGGTTGAGGTCAAATGCCCAGTCACCGATCGAAGATATTTTCAAGCAGATTTACCGCCCAATTCAGGCAGCCGGCGAACAAAATCCCGGCAGGCTCGAAGATGCCCAATGGCTTAAGGAAAACCTTGAATTCACAGGTGAACTGTTCCTTGGCCACCTGCGTTATGGCACATTCGGCAAGAACAATATTGAGAACCTGCACCCTGTGATGCGTTCAAACAACTGGATGACACGCAACCTGGTTCTGGCCGGCAATTTCAACATGACCAATGTCGAAGAATTGTTCAACAGGCTGGTGGAATTCGGGCAATACCCTGTTGAAACATCCGATACTGTTACTATTTTAGAAAAGATTGGCCACTTTCTTGACGAAGCGAATGAAGAGCTATATAAAAACTTCAAGGATCAGGGATATTCGAAAAAGGAAAGTACCAAGCTTATTGGGGCTAACCTCAATCTCCAGGAGATATTGACCCATTCGTCGGCATACTGGGATGGAGGATACGCTATCGTGGGTATGATAGGCCATGGAGACGCATTTGTTATGCGCGATCCTGCAGGTATCAGGCCAGCCTTCTGGTATTGTGATGACGAGGTGGTTGTGGCTGCTTCAGAGAGGCCTGTAATACAAACTGTTTTTAATGTTCCCGGATCAGAAGTTCATGAACTGAAACCAGGAAATGTGCTCATCGTGCGTAAGGATGGCGAAGCATCTGAAGTTCAATGCCAGCCTCCTGTTGAGCGACGTTCATGTTCTTTTGAAAGAATATATTTCAGCCGTGGTACCGACAGTGAAATCTATAAGGAGCGTAAGCGACTGGGCAGGCTGCTGAGTGCCAATATTCTGAAAGCCATCGATTACGATATTCCAAACACGGTTTTTTCATACATTCCCAATACTGCCGCTTCGGCTTTCTATGGCCTGATAGAAGCCCTGGACGATTTTTGCGATTCCATAAAAAAAGATAAAATTCTGCAGCTCGGCCAAAACATCACACGACAGCAGCTTGATGAAATATTTGAACTAAAGGTTCGTATCGAGAAGGTCGCAGTAAAAGATGTCAAGATGCGCACTTTCATTACCCAGGATTCGAAGCGTGACGACCTGGTACCGCATGTGTATGATGTAACTTACGGTACCGTGAAGCCGGGAATTGACAACCTGGTAGTTATCGACGATTCCATCGTTAGGGGAACCACGTTAAAAAGGAGCATTATTCGTATCCTGGACAGGTTAAAACCAAAGAAAATTGTAATTGCTTCGTCGGCTCCGCAAATCCGCTATCCTGACTGTTACGGCATTGATATGGCAAAAATCAGTGATTTCATTGCTTTCACTGCTGCCATTGATTTGCTCAAAGAGACAAAGCAAAACCATATTCTCAATGAAGTTTTCAGGAAATGCAAAAACCAGGAAAATGTTCCTAAAGAGATGGTTGTTAACCATATAAAAGAGATATACGCGCCTTTCACTGCCGAACAAATTTCGGCCAGGGTTTCAAAGCTTGTGACTCCGCCAAACTGTAACGCAGAAGTTATAGTAGTTTACCAGACAATTGAAAATCTTCATGAAGCCATCCCCGGGCATACGGGCGACTGGTACTTTACAGGTGATTATCCCACACCCGGTGGAAATAAAGTGGTGAACAAATCTTTTATCAACTACATTGAAGGCCGCAACGAAAGGGCTTATTAAGAATATTCATAATGATATTAACAGCGGGAGGCGGCCATAGGCCGCCTCCCGCTGTTAATAATGCCAGGCAAATCCCGGCTATACCAGTTCTTTTGCTATAAGAGCAGCTGTGGCTGCCAGTTCTTCAGGTGAAAAACTGAGTTTGGGTTTGGCAAAATTGATATCATTCATTTCGTTCATCGGGACGAGATGTATGTGTGCATGAGGTACCTCTAGCCCGATCACGGCAATACCTACTTTGAGACAGGGAATGGCCTTTTTAACGGCTTTAGCCACTACCATGGCAAACTCCCAGAACTCTTTATACTGTTCGCTGTCCATATCAAAAATGTAGTCGATTTCCTGTTTTGGAATTACCAGTACATGTCCCTTTGCAATGGGATTGATATCAAGGAAAGCGAAAAACCTGTCATTTTCGGCTACTTTGTGGCTGGGAATTTCACCGGCAGCAATGCGTGCAAAAATGGAAGCCATAATCTTCAGTTTTTAGAGTACAAATTTACTATCCGCGACCCGATTATCAGGATATTTCAATTATTTCAACGGTGATTTTCCCTGCCGGAATGCTTATTTCTACAGTTTCTCCTTTACTCTTTCCTAGCAGCCCTTTGGCGATAGGCGATGTAATGGAAATCTTTCCGGCTTTCAGATCAGCTTCACTTTCAGGTACCAGTGTATATGTCATTACAGCATTCGTCTTGGTATTCCTGATTTTAACATTTGAGAGGATAAGGATCTTGGAATTGTCAAGTTTTGATTCATCGATAAGGCGGGCATTCCTGATAAGTTCCTGCATCTTGGAGATTTTCATCTCCAGCATGCCCTGCGCATTTTTGGCTGCATCATATTCAGCGTTTTCCGAAAGATCGCCTTTATCGCGGGCTTCGGCTATCTGCTGTGATATGGAAGGCCGTTCAACAGTAGTAAGGTGCTCCAGTTCGGCTTTTAGTTTTTCAAGACCTTCTTTAGTGTAGTAGGTAACCTGTGTCATATTACTCTTGGTTTACATTCAGTTTAAAAGAGAAAAAAGACCCTTGGAGAAGGGTCCTTTCTTTTTTGTAAAGGTAAGCAGAAAAATGTTTCCTGCCCGCTATGTTAAAAAGTTAATCGGGCAGCAATGCAATGCGACCCTTCGAATGGATTGGTTGCTCTGTAGGAATAGTCAACAGCAAAAGCCGATCCTTTCATTTTATTGAAAGGAATTTGTACTGTAAATCCGGCACTGGGCCCTGTGTATACAGTGGTACGGTCAGCATCGCTGGTAATTCCGTCTTCATAAGTATAGGCACCGCGCAGCTGCAGATACGACATCAAAGCATACTCAAGTCCCAGGGTATATTGGTCTTTGAAAAACGAGTTTGATGTAAACGTACCGGCAATAGTAACCCTGTGCATATCAGAAATATGAATGTCGTAAGCAGCTCCGATATTCAGCTGTGAAGGCAATTCAAATTCGGCTGAACGCTGTTCAAGGGTAAACATGCTTTCCTGGTTAGGCAGGAAACTGCGGATTGAAAGGCCATCGCCCCTGAAACGCATTGTGGGTCCAATGTTTTTAAGCGCAATGCCGAAGTGAATGTTTTCCTTCGCTCCCGTAACATACTGGATACCTGCATCTAGAGCAACACCCTGGGCACTTACATCACTGATTACTTCTGAGATAATCTTCAGGTTAAATCCACCGTAGATACTGTTGGAGAAACCTTTGGCATAAGCAATGTTAATGTTCATGTAATTAGGTGAGAAGTTTCCAATACCGCCTTCAGGAAGGCTGGTGGTAGTGATTGGAATATCACCGAAAGTCATGGACATTACCGACATGCCCATTACTCCGCCTTTACTGTTTTTATGGCTGAAACCAAAGGAGTTGATACCAATTTCAGATCCTTTCAGATACTGTGTATTACTGAATATCAATTCTGTGCCTTTGGTGAACCCAAGGCCGGCAATATTGGTGTACATAGCCTCGAGGCCAACGCCGTTGGCTACATTAACGCTTCCCCAACCGGAACTGCGGGCCCAGGGATTAATGAGCAACTCGGAAGCGCCCGATTGCCCTGCCCTGTCTTTATTACCGGCTAAAACAACTGCCGGAAGTGAAATTGCCCCTATCAGGAGGAAAGCTATGATGGACTTATAAATGTTTTTCATAGTCAGTCTGTTAATTTGTTGTTTATACTGAGTGAACCTCCTTAGTGGTTAAAAGGCATTTAAGTCTACAGGACGCAAAGCACCGAACCATTTCACGACTTTCTCTCCAACGCCGGGCACTTTTACATGTATCAGGTATAATCCTCCTGAAATGGGGATGCCGGCAAAATTCTTAAGATCCCAGTCAATGTATGTTGTAGCACCTTCCTTGGCAGGGAACTGTCTTATGAGAGTTCCTGCGGTAGAGTAGATAGTCACAACTGCTTTCTCCGGTAAGTTAACAATCTTGATGCGGTTGTCGAGCTGGTTCGTTTCGTATGGCGAATAAGCATAGTAAGGATTCGGCACAACATTGATCTTATCAAGGTCGCTAGCTGCTTTTTCGGTATCGTTAGTCACTGTTTCACTTCCACTTGTGCTGAAGGTGTACTGCGGGTAGAAATTGTTATCATTATGGTTTTGAGCAAACTCTGAACCATTAGCAAATGAATAATACCTAAGGTATGGCTTGCCTACCCTTAATTTGACAGTAGCATCGCAGCCGAGCCAGGTTGATGAAGGCGTTTTTAATGGGATAGTTACCCACATGGCGTTTGAATACTGATAGGATTTGGCAAGTTTTACAAGGTTCGGGTTCCCGGTTTTTTTCATTTGCGTTGAGAAATTCTTGCAAGCGTCATAAGCGGGCGAATCATTGGTAGGGTTGCTAACTCCGTCTTTTTTGCCATCGGTGTGAGCCATAACATAGAGGATGTGTTTTCCTCCAAGAACTCTCTGACCCGTACCATCAAAAATATTTGATGTAGGATTGAAAAGCATATCGGCTCCATTTTCGTTCACCAGGTGCGAATCCTCGCCAAACACAATGTTGAGCCTTTCACCGGTTTCCAGGTTTATAGCATATCCCGGGAACCATCCCATACCATAGGATGATATATAATCTGAGTTCTTTGCCGGGTCAGAGCTCATTACAGCAGTATCACCATCCTGATTAACAGAACGGTGTTTTCTGAGGTCGTACATCTTTGCACCTCCTTCTGCTAAAGATGAAATCGGACACATCTCAATAATTGCGCACCTTGTCCATTTGCTCTTATCGGAAGTAAAAACTATGTCAACACTGGCGAGGTCAAACATGTCACACTCGGTCTTCGATTTAAAATTCAGTTCTCCATAAGCCGGTGCTGCCGAATCCTGCGGGAAACCAACTGCTAGGTTATAAGGAGCCCAGGTGCCGCCAATTAATTGCTCATATATTCCATATGGGTCATACGATTTTGAGTTAGTAACATTCCAGTCGTTATTATTAGCATTGTCTGGATCTTTAACATTTCCCGACCGTATCCAGTTATAGTCGGGGAATCCATCCACATCAGGAAGTCCGGTTAACCAGAAGTTAGAAGAATCAGCAAAGGATATCGAAGAACTCAGGTATCCGTTGTTGTCTGCTGCCGGACCCCAGGTGTAACTTGGCGCCTGGTTTTGATCGTACGAAACCTCTATACGGAATGCACCTGGATCAAAGGGCTGATGAATTGATACAGATAAGCCAAGATCAATGAATACCTGCTCATTCTTGAAACTTATAAGTGTGTCAGACCTGTAAATTTTCCCTGTCGAATTATCCGTAAGTGTCCACCTGCAATCATGAATAATGGTATCCATTTCACCGGCTTTCACTGTTGTAAAGAACATCGAATCAAATGCGATTGTATAATTGGCTTCTTTAACATTGAGCGGATCAATTACCCGTACATCAACAGGGCCTTTTCCTTTCTCATATTTTAGATTGTATGCGATTGGGTAAGTGTCTGATCCAAGCGTATTGAGCGAATCAACCGGCTGTTTTGAAAGTATTTCATCTATACTTTCCTTGCTTAATTCAAGTATGTTTCCACCATTTCCCTGCCCGGCAATACGGGTTATGGCCAGGCCTTCGCCATATTTGGCCTTCGGGTTTATCAATCCAACCGGGGCATGAGGTATGCCTGTATAGGTCTTAATATTTTTACGGCCAGGCAGATAAGGCAGTTTTTGTCCGCCGAGTAATGAAGCCGTATTAGGATCGTAAGGCTGATAATAATTATATGCGTAAGCAATAGCCAGGTAATAGTATTGCTGATGATTAACCAGTTTTTCACCTGTGAAAGCATCTTCGGTCAGGTTGAAACTGTGCACAATTCCCTGGTCGGCACCATTCACTTCAACTACCGGAACATTTCCATTGAGTGCAGCATCAAATTTGTAATTGATCAGGCGGGAAATACCGTTTTTCACATCGCACTGGAAAACAAGACGAGCTTTAGATGCATCATAAATATCGGCACTGGTAACGGTTGCACTCTTAAGCTGGAATACCTGGTAGCCTTCGAAATTATAAGTGGAGTCATATCGTTCGGCTGCGCTCAGGCTGTCAGGCGAAACAATGCGTGGGTCAAATTCCTGGTATTTTTCCTGGAAGTTGTTGCCGGCATCATTGGTTTTGCGGTTGGTCATATAAATGATCAGTTGCCTGTCGAGTTCACGGATAGTAAGGTCAGGAGCGTTAGGCCCTGAAATAACTTTGAAGCAGTTATCGAACAACATCTGGCATTTATCATCGATCACGCGCAAAGCTTCAACAGATGCAAATGGCCCTCCGGCTGATGCACGAGCCCAGGGAATACCCACGGTGATGTAATTAACAGCGCCGGGTTCAAGTGTAAAAGGCCCTGCTGACTGCATAAAACGACGGTCGTTTGGTTGGTTACCGGCAGTTTCTTCAGTCCAGTATGGCATTCCGTTGGGAGGTAATCCTCCGGTTCCCCAATAGCAGGGGTCTGAGTTACCCGGAAACATAAAGTCGCATTCAGGGCCAAGGCCACCACCCTGGGCATGGGCATTTCCACCCCAGATCATACGGGTTTCATCGCCCCAGATGCCCTTCATCAGGTTATAGTAATCGATGGCAACGCTCGGGTCGTTCATATAGGCAGCGCCACCGTTGTTGTGATATACAAACCTGCGCATACCGAAACGTTCGTCATCAATGATGCCATTGGCGAAGTTAACCCCGTTGATACTTACATCACAGTTCTCAAGTGTTACAGGATTGAATTTGGGATTATCAATGCCGTCAGGATCCATGTAAGGTCCCTGAAAATAGTCAACACCAATGGCAGGAGGTTGAGAGCCATATGCCCAGGCCTGGCCCTGGCCATCAATTGGCGTGCCATTATAGCAATATCCCAGCCCTCGTTTCACATCACAACCTACATAGTCGTCCCATGCATATCCAAGGTCAGTATCAACCCATTGGCAGAAATATGTTTCACGCAAACGGTAGGTGGAACGGTTAATGATTTCATAACTGTAAAAAGTCATGTTGTTTATTTCGTCGTTTGTCGTAAATCCAAAAGCCTGTCCGCGGATTTCAACACCAATAGGGGAACCGCTCGTTTCAGTGTGAATATTCCCTTTGTCATTGAATACCCACCATAATGTATAGTCCCCTTTGATTACCTGGTCAACAAGGATACCGTTGCCTTCGGCAGTAGGAATTTTGGTGTGGCAGAGTTGGTTGGAAACATCATAATAAGGATAATCACCATCATTCTGGGGATCATAGTCTCCGTCACCATCCCTGTCGTAGAAAGGAGCAAGATATCTGCTCTGGCCTTTTTCAGTGTCTCCATGGGCAGGCCATTTCATTATGCTTGCCGGAATAACATAGCCCGGGTAACTTGACGGGTCATCCCAGTATGCCAGGAATTCATCCACTTCGGCACGTGAAATAGCAAACAATTTGTCGTACGATGCGCATGTATAATCGTCGATGGCTGCTGTACCGTCAACAGTCAATGGGCCGGGCCAGTAATCGTTACCTACCTGCCGATAACGCAAGGCAGCGAGTTTCAACTGGTTATTCACATCGAGGCCGCCAAGCCAGAGTGAACCGCTGAACATCGACATTTTTTTCGAGCCTTTCGGTATTTCATACTGAGCGGTCTCAAAATCCCACCACATGTCGCCGCCGGTATTGATACGGGCACGAACATTGTTGATTTCAAGCCACTTAAAGTTTGCACCCGGGATACATCCGGCCGCCGTTGATTTTATGTTGTTATTTGCCTCGGTACTCTTTCCGTAGCGATATTTTTCGGCATAAACGCCTGTTACCAGGATGGAAAAGAATAGAAACAAGGGCAAAATGCGATTGATACTCTTCATGATGTTTCTAATTTAATAAGGTGAAGCAGATCGTTTTTTGTTCGTAAGATTAGAAGTTAAAACTTATCCCAAGGCGAATCTGGCGCGGTGAGCTATAGTTATACGGGCTGTTCACACGTATTGTGTATAAATCGATGAATGATTCGGGATTGAGCTGCGAATAGATTTGCGCCTGGTACTCGTCGGCAGCAAGATATCCGTCGTCTTCGGGGTTACCTGTAGCAGCCCATACACCCATAATGTTTTTACTGTTGAGCACATTAAGCACCTGCACGTAAACATTAAGGTAGATGTCTGAAACATTACCTTTCGAATCTTTGCGTTGTCCGATGGTGAAGTCTTTATCAACACGGCCATCAAGCCTGAACGACCATGGCAGGCGTGAACCATTAATTGAACCAGCGATAACTGATTGGCTGCCAAGCAGTGATATCTTGCTTGACCGGGTGTAAGGCGTTCCTGAACCACCGTTAAGGGTCAGGTTGAAACCGGCGTTCTTAAGGATTTGTTTTCCTTTAATAACCGGGCCATTGTAGTCTTTGCCTTCGCTGTAACGGTAGTCAACGTTGAGGTTGATAGCGTGACGGCGGTCGAAATCAAGCGGTATGAGGGTACGAAGGTTGGGTTGGCCTGATTGAATCAGCCCTTTTGAAGTTTCAGCATTTGACCCCGTACCGTTGGCAAACTGCAGGGTATAACTGGCCCTCACACGGGCATTGCCGGTACGGCGGAGGTCGTAGCTCACGGTAAGTCCTTTTACAGTTCCAAAGTCTATGTTGTTGTATGAATAATAAGTCTTGGGGTAAGCGCCGGTGTAACGGTAGCTCTGGATCTGATCGCGCATTTCACGATAAAATGCCGAAAGGTTTATTGATGAGGTGTTTGATAATTTCTGCTGGAATCCGAGCTCATAATCAACGGTACGTTCAGGTTTCAGGTTTGGATTGCTGAAAGTGGGGCTGCTTTCGCTTTCCCAGAAAAGGTAGCTTATAGGATTAAATACCTGGTTCGATTTCGGCCTTTGAGTAAGTACATCATAGTGAGCATAGAAAAGCGCTTCGTCAGAAATCGGGAATGAGAAAGAGATACGCGGCATCACCGTGATCTGTGGCTCATAATCTGCAAAAGTTTTACCGGTAATGCTCTTATCATCCGGATCAACCAGGTAAGGTGAAACCGAACCGCCTGAAACCAGACCGCCTTTGCTTACATCGAGCGAAGGATCAGTAACTACATCACCATTGGCATCATACCAGTTACTTCCATTTCGGTAACCGGTGATCCGTGTTGGTGACGAAACATTGTCAACATAAACGATATAGTCAGATCCCATGCCAACCGGATGATTTCCAAATTCAGAGACCTCGGCTACAGTTTTGGCAGGGTAGAGGAGATATGGATCCTTGAGCACACTCTGGTTTGCATCATAACGGTCAACACGAAGGCCGACATTAAATACCAGGTCTTCGAAGGAGAACTTATCCTGGATATAACCGGCCAGGTAAATCGGTTCGAAAGGAGCGATTAAACGGGTATAGTTTCCATCGGCATCTTTGGCGTTGTAAAATTCGTCGATGGTAGGTTTGGTGGTTAGCTTATTTCCGTAATAATCATAACCGCGGGCTGCAGCTATCTGGTTGCCGCTGTTAAGGAATTCATCGGCACTGAAAAGCTTAACACTGATCGGGTCATTCAGGTTTACCGTATGAAGCTTATTATCAGCGTCGTAATAGTTGATGGTCTGTTTTTCAATGTCGTATGAATTGATGTCGATCCAGTCGAGGCCGTCAACATTCAAACCCATGAGCCTGCGCAGATTCCTGTCGAATGCACGCTGTGACCCGCCATCGTATAACCTGCGATAGTATGTAGTATCCGGAGCATCATCATACATTACTGTTATGGGATTATTCAAATCAAGCTGCTGCACATGGGCATTGGTCAACTGGTACATGATTGGCCAGAAGGAAGTTGGAGCATAGGAATAACTGCTTGAACGATACTGTTCGAAAATGAAACCCAGCTTGATTTCGTGATTGCCAATATCAGCCGAACTGTTAATGTTGAAAGATACCTGCTTGGTATCGCTTATGGCATATCCTGATTGAATAACGCCAGGAGATGAGAACAGTCCGTAAACGCCGCCAAACACACCATTTGGATTATATCCGTTAAGCATACCGCCGCCTGCGTAAATATTCTCATACTTGTCGTAATGAAACGGATTGGTATTATATAAGGAGTAATAATTGGAAGTATAGTTGGCGAGGACCGGGTTGTATTCGGCACGATCGAAAGTGATAAGGGTATCGTTATATGCATTCATCACAAAGCCGTCGAATCCGGCAATAGTATCTTGCTTGTATTCGAACGACCTGGTTTTGTAGGTTGAAAATTTCCCAACATAACCATATGCGAAGAGATTGTCTTTCAATTCGGGGTCGTATGATTTTGCATGAACACTTGTGTAGTCACCCTGAATGGTATAGAAAACGTTCTTTATCAGGGAACGGCTTTCTTTATCCGTTGGGAAGCGTTGTGTAAAGCGGCCGAAGACCCTCCAGGTATTGCCTTCCGAAACACCGTAGCGGTCGTAATCGAATAAAGAATTAGTCCAGCTGAAATTTTTTCCGCCATAGGCATTATAGCTTCCACCTACGGTGAAGTTAATGTTTGGCCCGGTTTTGATGTCGATTTTTCCGGTTGAATTTATAGAATAATCTTCAGCATTTACATTGGTTTTGATATGTTCAAGATCGGTCAGGCGAATGAATTCTACATTCTGGTATGAACCGAAACCGGTACCTGAAGGACGGAGCGGGTTAGTTTTGAGTGATTCCAGCACATCGTCTTTTACCTTGTAGTTGCCGATGGCAAAAGGGCTCTGATCTGTATTGCGCTCGAAATCGGCCGCAATAAAGTAACCCAATACAGAATAGGTTTTATCCTTATTCCAGAATAACGGACCGGTAAGGTTAACACCACCCCTGTTATGTCCGTAAGGATCCAGGAATTCAGAAGTTTCCAGTTCCACTCCGGCTCCGAATTTACGGGAAGGACCTTTGGTTGTAACGTTGATAATACCACCTGTAGCATCACCATATTGAGCCGGAATACCACCAAGTACTACTGATACCTGCTCGATGGCCGATTCAGGCAACGAACCTGACCCGCGGACACGGATACCATCTATATAAGTAACGTTACCGTCAGTACGCTGGCCACGGATACTACCTACTTCACCATCAGCGGAGAAAACACCTCCAACGGTTGTGGCAATAGCTGAAGCGTTGCGCACCGGCATTTTATTGATTTCTTCTGCTGTAACGGTACCACCACTCACGGTTTTGTCTTTATCAATGAGAGGAACCTTGTAATCAACGACTTCATAGGTCGAGATTTCAATGGCAGTTGATTCCATCTCAAGGTTATAAGGCGTAATCTGATCGGCTTTGATGAGCACCCCCTGAATCAGGACAGGTTTATAACCTACATAGGATGCTTTGATGTTGTACTTGGCTGGCGACAACGGTTTAATTGTGAAATTTCCGTCGAAATCCGAGGTAGTACCACCGGCCTGGGTTCCGTTTGCTTCTACAATGATGTTGGTGAAAGGAATAGGCTCTTTGGTCTTTTTGTCAATGACCTTACCTTTCAGCGTTCCCGATTGCGCTAACACCGTGATGTTCGCAGCCAGAAGCAAAACTAAGACTGTGAGTAATTTTCTTACCATAAAACTTGGTTTTGTGTTTGCTGTTATGATAATAGTATGGGTTTCCCGTAAAAGGCGGTAAAGGTATAAATAAAAAAAGTCACTTCAACGAAGTGAGTGTTGCCTGAAATGAAAAAAATTAAGAAATCGTTAACAATCCTAACTGCTTAACTGACAGATAAAATCAATTTTTCAGGCATCAGAAATGCCGCAATATTTGTTATCTAAGTCTGTGAAGATTTGATAATGCAACGCCAGATTCTGACCTGCTGTTAAATCATTAACAGCACTGAATTAAAGATAGAAATCAGCATCCCGGGCTTCGTTTCGGGGATTTTTTCATGAACCTGTTGAAGCCTTTGGCTTTTTTCTTTGTCTTCTTCATCATTTTACGGGTTTCATCACTCTGGTTTTTCATATGGGCTTCAACTGCTTTATCATACTCAGTCTGTGCTTTCTGCGCTTCTTTAGCCTGTCGGCGTTCAACCTGAGACTGTTTACTGGGCCTTAAAATTCCACAGGAACTGGTAACAATCAGCAATGAAAGTGATAAAAAACATACCGGCCAAAATGAACCGCCCAGACTCTTATTCTTGTATGACCTCATGAAATATTGCAGATAGTTGTTCGTTTTTAAGCAGTCGATGTTTTTGCTAATTTTACAACGTAACAAAACCGGCATACATTGTATCAAGGCCTGAAATATTTAAGCGCAATTCTCATCATCTCCTTATTGCCGATGGCATGTGGAAAAGATGATGCGCCCCAAATACCGTATGTGTATGTTGACTATTATCTTTATCCTAACACGCTAGATTATATCCCGGTTGGCGGCACAGTGTCTTACAACGGCGGATACAGGGGAATTCTGATTTACCGGTTTATGGAGAATGATTTTAAGATTTTTGAACGTTGCTGTCCTTATGATCCCGACAAGGCGAATGCTTATGTAGAGCTGGAATCGGGCGGACTCACCGTAATTGATTCGGTTTGTATGTCAAGGTATATTCTCTATGACGGATCACCTTTCGAAGGGCCATCAGGATTTGCATTGCACCAATACCATTATACGTACAACGGCGATGTGTTGCATATTTATAATTGACCCGGAGATAGCTGTTGGCTTTTAGCTTTTAGCTGTTGGCTTTTAGCTTTTAGCGATTTAAGTAGAGAAAGGAGCAAGGGCTGAGAGTGTTGTGCGCTTAAGGTTTTTTGCTATCAGCTTTCCGTTCAGCCTGATCAAATCAAAAAAAAC
>DAONEL010000005.1:0-12004 GCA_035403045.1 Bacteroidales bacterium | reverse complement strand
GCTTAAGGTTTTTTGCTATCAGCTTTCCGTTCAGCCTGATCAAATCAAAAAAAACGATCCTCAGATTCAAATATCGCTCAGGAACATGTTCTTGAATAAAGTTGAACATTACCAAAAAGGCTCAACTTTATTCAGGCATCATCATCGTTACAACTATCAACGTTGAACTTTAAACATTAAACTTCAAACTTCAAACCTTCCTAATACCTGTAATGTTCAGGTTTATAAGGTCCTTCGACCGGCACACCGATATAATCGGCCTGGGAACTGGTGAGTTTGGTGAGTTTAACGCCTAATTGTTCGAGGTGCAGGCGGGCAACTTCTTCATCCAGCGCTTTGGGAAGGCGGTAAACGCCAACTTCATATTGGCCGCGGTTTTTCCAGAGGTCAAGCTGGGCAAGGGTTTGGTTAGAGAATGAATTGCTCATTACGAATGAAGGATGACCGGTAGCGCAGCCAAGGTTTACCAGGCGGCCTTCAGCCAGGAGAAAAATTGCATGTCCGTCAGGGAAAACGTATTTATCAACCTGCGGTTTAATCTCAATTTTCCTGATTCCGCTGTAATTATTCAGCTTATCAACCTGAATTTCGTTATCAAAATGGCCAATGTTGCAAACAATTACCTGGTCTTTCATACCGACCATATGTTCAACAGTGATAACATCCTTATTCCCGGTCGTGGTAACGAAAACATTGCCTTCGGCAAGTGCGTTTTCAACAGTGGTAATTTCGAAGCCTTCCATGGCGGCTTGCAATGCACAGATTGGATCGATCTCGGTAACGATTACCCTGGCGCCGTATGCGCGCATTGATTTGGCGCAGCCTTTGCCCACATCACCATAACCGCAAACCACCACCACTTTACCGGCAAGCATTACATCCGTAGCACGTTTTATACCGTCGGCAAGCGATTCGCGGCAGCCGTAAAGGTTGTCGAACTTGGATTTTGTAACTGAATCGTTCACATTGATAGCAGGTATAAGCAATTCACCTTTTTCCATCATCTGGTAAAGGCGATGAACGCCTGTGGTGGTTTCTTCTGACACGCCTTTCCATTCAGCAACCACTTTGTGCCATTTCTGAGGATCTTCCACAAATGCTTCCCTGAGCTGTTTCAGGATTGCCTCCTCTTCAGCATTCGATGCGGCAACTTCGAGCAATTTCGGGTTGTTCTCGGCAGCATATCCTTTATGAATCAGCAAAGTGGCATCACCGCCATCGTCAACGATCAGGTTTGGGCCCAGGCCACCTTCAAAAGTCAGAGCCATATTGGTACACCACCAGTATTCTTCGAGGGATTCGCCTTTCCAGGCAAATACAGGGATTCCGGCAGCAGCGATGGCGGCAGCGGCATGATCCTGAGTTGAGAAAATATTGCAGCTTGCCCAGCGGACATCAGCACCAAGTTCTTTCAAAGTTTCAATGAGAACTGCCGTCTGTATGGTCATATGCAGCGAACCGGTTATACGAGCGCCTTTCAGCGGTTTTTCCGCAGCATATTTCCTCCGGATACTCATAAGTCCCGGCATCTCTTTTTCTGCTATTTCGATTTCTTTGCGGCCCCAGTCGGCTAACGCGATATCTTTTACCTTGTATTTCAATTCGTTAATAGTTATAGTGTGATTCATTGTTGTGATTATTTTCAGGGGTGCAAAGGTACTGTTTTTAATGATTTTTCCATAAATTCATGAAGATGAAAGAAATAGTAAGATGTGGTACTGCGGGCGCAAAGAGGACTCAATCCCTGCATTTTCAATATAGTACAGGATTCTGCCCGAGATTTAATCATAATGTAATCAGAAGGTTACCTGATTTTTTCAAATATTTTACTTACTTCCCCAAAACCAGTTTTAATCCTGCAGATCAATGTTTGCGATTTGTCACTGAAATTATTGTACTCAAAACTGCGATCGACACCTGCGCTTATGAAACCTTCGTAAAGTCTGCAAAGATTTTGCCCGTTTAAATTGCATATTTCAACGATGATATTCCCGCTACATGCGGTTTTAACATTGATTTGTGTCCTTTCGTTGAAAGGGTTTGGGGAAATTGAAACGGAAATAGTTTCACTATCTGCCTGATTAGAAGGCGGGACTGACACGTTTGGCGGCTCCAGGCCGGTAAAGGTACCCAATGAATGAAGCCAGTTTGCAGAAAGCTGATGCCACTGAATATCTGCCCTGTCGAAATATTGCTCAGGCTCAGGCAAGACCCTTGCACAGTATAGATTGCTTTCCTCACCGTTTACATCTGAAGGCACATAATGAAAAACAGTGTGGCAGGTAAAACCACTGATACCGCTTTGTGTAATGTTCCAATAACGGTTAAGGTAACTGGGAGGTGTATTTGAATATGGTGAATTTACCAGGTTTACACCGGTATAGTTTCCTGTTGAAAAAGAGCCCTCTGTAAAGACCAGTTTAACCGGAGAATACTCTGGTGTTCCATCATTATCGCCCACGGGGAAGGTGAAAGTTCCGGGCATGTTCCATGATTTTCGCAGTTCACCGGTTCCGGTAGCTACGACCATTGAATAGACATTAAGGTTTCCAATTAAATTGGCTGACGGGCCAAGGAGCAGGTTATTTGCACCAAGTGTCACTTTGCCCGATACCAGGTTGAGTGAATTTGTTACCGTTACATCTCCTCCCATGAATTGCAGTCCGCCGGGGTTATTCATCGTCAGCGATCCCAGGCCGTTAGTGCCGCTGATGGACTGCTGGGCAGATCCGCTGAAAATAAATGTGCCGTTGCCCAGGTCAGAAATGGTTGAATTCTGATTGGTGAAATTTGTTTTAAGAACAAGAGTTCCGGCATTATTAAGGTTCCCTCCGTTATTAAGCAAAAAATCACTGATGCTCGTCAGATGAGTATTAGCTGAAATTCTGAGGCAGGTTCCGGGATGTATCTTATTCTGGGCTGCTGCCGAAAAACAAATTCCGGCCGATAGCAGTATCATTAACAACACTTTCCGGAGAAAGGAAATGCTCTGACTGTTTATAAATGGTTTCGTTTTCATCGCCTGGCCATTTTTCAATTCATGGGTAAAAACTCTACTTGACTGAATTTTCAAGTCTGGTGACCCGTTCTTTCAGCATCTTGATTGTCAATTCCATATCTTCGTTTTCCTTGCTCAGTTCCTGAACTGCCTTCACAAGCGGAACGACAAAATCGCCGTAGCGCAAACCATATCGTCCGTTTGAATCTTTTGGTGCATCAACACCACTGAAATCATAACCAAGATGCCTGGCAGCAGCCTCAACATCCTGGGCTATAAAGCCCGAATACACGATTTTTTCCTTTTCACTGATCCCGGGGTTTTCGTTGAGCCGTTGAGCATGGTTAGAACCAATTTGTGATGGTTTGATGTCGTTTTTTTCAAGATCATCGTTCAACGATTTGATATCAAGCGTGTATGTAACAGGCTTCAATTCATTGATAAATGCCAGCCCCGGAACGTTCGCCGAAACATTTTTCTTAAATCTTCCATCCGAAAAGTTCGACCAGCCGGCATAACCACCAATGCTTGCCACGCTGGTGTTGCCGATCACGATCTTGTTTGATGCATCAACCCGTGCATTATAGCCCAACGCCATGCAGTTGTTAAAGCCGTTGGCCGTAGGGTAGGCTCCCGCACCCAGGAAAGTGCCTTGTGTGAATGTATAAACAGAGCCTGCCGCATACCCTACAGAGGTGTTCTGGTCGCCCGTCGTGATCTCCGATGCATAGCTTCCAACGGCGGTATTCGTGAAGTTATTGAGGGAGTAAAGAGCCCTGTAACCGATGGCTACATTATTCCCGCCAATAAGGTTCGATTTTAAGGCATTGACGCCCATGGCCGTATTCGAGCTTCCCGAAGTATTGCCAAGCATGCATGAATCGCCAACCGCCGTGTTGTAAGCGCCATTGTCGTTGCTGTAAAGCGCTTTGTAACCTGCAGCCGTATTGTAAACCCCGGACGAATTACTGTAAAGGGCATAGGCACCCGAAGCCATGTTGGCAATACCTGATGTGTTTGAATAGAGTGATTTGACGCCGATGGCGGTATTCTGGTAGCCGGTATTATTTTTATAAAGCGACTGGTATCCGAATGCCGTATTGCTGAAGCCGTTCGTATTAGAATACAGCGATTTTGAACCGACTGCCGTGTTTTCAATGGCATGTGTTGGCTGCGACACATTTGTCCCGTTGAAATACAACGCTGAATCACCTACAGCCACCAGGTAACTGCGGTCGGTATTTGAGTAAAGTGCACGTTGTCCTAAGGCTAGATTGGAATTGCCCGTTGTATTTGCAAACAATGCCCTCAACCCGATGGCCGTGTTGTTATTTCCCGCAGTATTGTTGCACAAGGTGTAGGCTCCCATCGAAACGTTACCTGATCCGTTTTCGTTCAGGTATGCACTCGAATATCCGAAAGCTGAGTTGAATTGCCCGGCTTGGTTGCTGCCCAGGGCCATTCCGCCCATGGCAGAATTGTAAGTTCCGGTTGTAATGGAGTTTAGTGACTGTTTGCCCAGGGAAGTATTGTCGGCAACAGGATCTATTATTCCTGCATGTGTATTCGAAACCCTGAACTTAAGTGCGACATTGTCGGTTGTACCCAGGAAGTTCGTCGCCGGGTTAGTTCCGCTGTTGCCTGCTACCGTCCATGTGCCGGTTCCTATCAGTGTCCAGGATGGCGTAACAGCTGATCCCGAATTATAGTAAAAGCCCGGTGCGCCATCCGTCTGGAAAATAAGCAGCCCGTTTGCCGGACCGGCAATGGCGTCGCGTTGTGCTGTGGTCATGCGGGGGATGAGCAACCCCTTGGTTGTACTTTTCACATCAAGCATGGCCGAATTATCTGCGTCTGAATTATCAGTGTTTATGGCTACCTGGGCCATTCCGGCAAAACTATTGATGAGGAAAAGAATCAGAATCAGTTTTTTCATGACAATGGGTTATTTATTTTCAAGATATTCAATGCGTTGCTGTAATTCCCTGATAGCTTGAATATTCGCCTCTTTTCTTTGGCTAAGTTCCTGGATGGCTTTTACCAGCGGAACCACAAATTCCTCGTACCTAAGCCTGTAAAATCCATTTTCATTAGCCGGGAGATCTACTCCGCTGAAATTGTAATTAACCTGCTCCGCTGCTCCCCTGACTTCCTGGGCAATGAAACCGGTGAAAACGATATCGTCTTTGCAGGTTTCACGAATTTCTGCAGTATCCTTTGGTTTCCCTGAAGATGGTCCGTTGCTGTAACTCCGGCTGAAATAATCACTCATTGCCTTGGTGTCAAGCATATAAGTCACGGGCCTTAAAAGGTTTATGAATGCAAGTCCCGGCACATTTTCCACCACATTCTTTTTATATCTGCCATCTGAAAAGGTTGTCCAGTTGGCATATCCGCCAATACTGGTTACGCTCCATTTCCCGATCACATATTTGTTTGAAGCATCTGTTCTCGCATCAATGCCTATGGCCAGGCAGTTGGTAAGAGAACTGATTTCCGGGTAGGCGTAAGCGCCAAAAAAGGTTCCCTTGTCGAAAGCATAAGATAATCCTGAAGAGTAGCCTATGCCGGTATTGTAATCGGCATTGGTGTACCCCAGTGCTGCAATTCCCACAGCCGTATTAAAATTCCCGCTGACATTGGATGCAAGCGACTGTTGCCCGAGTGAGATATTGCCGTTACCGCTGATGTTATACACCAGCGAATAATATCCCAGGCCGGTGTTCATGCTGCCGGTTGTGTTGTTAAAACCGCCGAACATCCCGACAACAGTATTATCAGCGCCTTCGGTATTATAATACAGTGCTCCGAACCCAATTGCAGTGTTTCCCGAGCCTGATGTGCTGTAATACAACGGAGCAACGCCAATAGATGTGTTGAAAGAGCCGCATGTGCCGAAAAATGAAGCTTTGGTACCGAAAACCGTGTTGAAGTTGCCGGTAGTGTTGCTGGCAAGTGATAATCGTCCGGCTGTGGTATTCCCTGATCCGGTGGTGTTTGAAAACAACGCTCTGGAACCTGCAGCGCTGTTCATCGTTGCCTGATCAGGTTGTGTGGCATTTGTCCCGTTAAAAAACAGCGATGAATCACCGATGGCTACCAGGTAATTCCGCGTTGTATTGGAGAAAAGCGCTCTTTCGCCTGCCGCTGTGTTCGAATTACCGGCAGTATTGGCAGCCATGGCAAAATCGCCGGCAGCCAGGTTTCTGCTTCCTGAGGTGTTTGCTGGCAGGGCATAGGAGCCAAAAGCTGTGTTTTCGCTGCCGCTGATATTTAGTGCTGCGGTTGAATAACCCAAAGAACTGTTATATTGCCCGGAAGTATTGCCTGCCAGGGCTGCTGATCCGAAAGCCGTATTATAATTGCCGGCAGTGTTATTAAACAATGATTGCTTTCCAAATGCCGTGTTTTTCTTGGCAGGATCAATAATTCCCGCAGCAAGGTTTGATACCCTGAAAGCGAATGCATTGTTATCGGTTGTGCCGAGAAAGTCAGTTGCCGGGTTTAACCCGCTGTTTCCGTTCAGGTTCCAGCCGCCGAGCGTTCCTGTTAATACCCATGAAGGGTTGATACTGTTGCCCGAATTATAATAAAACCCGGGTGAGTTGTCGGTTTGGTAAATCATGAGCGTTGAGGCCGGGCTGACGATTGCATTGCGCTGGCTCAAAGTCAGGCAGGGCATCAGGAATCCTTTTGCTGTGCTTTTTACATCCAGAATGGCTGAATTGTCGGGCAGGCTGCCGTCAGTGTTAATGGCCATCTGTGCCCGGGCTGTCAAAGCAGCGAGCAGGCATCCGATCAATAATAATGTTTTCATTGGAATGATATTTCCTGGATATGAAGCAGTTAATTGATGTGAGAATGACATAGACAGTAACAGACTCCGAAATCGTTCGATAAGAATAGAACTACACGAGGAAACAAGCAGGAAGTTAAAGATTGTAGTTGAAATCAGGCTGGTGGGAGTGATAGTAAATACTAGGACCTATAAAGAATCCGGCAGATCCACCGGAAAGCCTCCGTTGATATCGTCGCATAAAATTAATAAAGAATCTGTCAAATTGAAAGCAACTGTCTAGAAATCTTAAAAATGTACTACATGTTAAATTCAGAATATGGCTGTCAGAATAGTCAAAAATGTAACCATCATCAGGAAAAACTATGGATTCTGACTTCTGACTGCTGGATTCTGGATTCTGACTTAAGTTTGTCTTTGACGAATAAATTCAATCTATAAAACATTTTAAGTAACTAAGACAATTTCCAGATTTGACAAATGCTTTGTGCAAGCTTCCGGATGGTATCGGGCAATGAGCAATGGCCGTAAAAAGTAACTTAATGCAATTGCCTGGTTGCTATTATGATATGAACGCTGGCAGTTTATAATTGATTTAAATATTAAGCACACGGGGCAGCCTGGTTACCGGCTGCCCCGTGTGCATCAAACAAACGTCAAATGAAATTGGTATTATTTCTTTTGATCGTATTCTTCTTTTGTTATTTCTTTAATCTTGGCAAAGTTTTCAAAATCCTTTGTCTTTGATGAACTCCAGGCGCAAGTCATTTTGGTTTGCAAACCTTTTTTCAAATCTGCCATCGGGGTACTTACAACAACAGTAGCTGATCCTGGAATTACCTGTCCGTCGGCATTTAAAGCCTGGATGTAGATCATGAGCGTTTGCTCAAAATTGTTGTATTCGTTCTTCAAATCTTCATTGATAGTAGTTGTGAAAGCAAGTCCAAGGCCACCATTATTGATCTTGTCAACCTTAATCTGGTTAACAGTGTATTTTGTTCCGGCAAGCGGTTCGAAAGGAATATCCTTTTCAAATTTATAGGTTTTCGAATATTCTTCCAGCTTGGCTTTAAACTCGTCTTTCATATTTTCGATCTTTTTGGCAAGCTCAAATGCTTTGTTAAGATCGGTGTTGCTTTTGGCATCTTTTTCAAGATTATCAATCTTTTGAGCATAGTCTTTAACGATGGATGGGTACTCGCCCAAAAGATCGTTTTTTACAGTTTTTCCGGCACCACCACCACAGGATGTGAACAGGAAGGCGATGATTACCAGTGCACTCAGTGTTGAAATGAGATTTTTCATGTTGATTGGTTTTTGTATTGTTATTGTTTGAATTATTGTGGGAACTTGAATCTGATCCCGAAATGAACTATTTATCTGATCTTACTATGAGAATATTTCCCGTTTCATCAATAAATCCGGCTTTGTTTTCCATATCAGCAAAAAACCTGACATAAGCCCTTCCACACCCGAAAGCATAAACTTTTTGAACGAGAATATCATTAATTAACACTGAGCCGTCAGGATTGAGTACAGTTAATCCATCGTGCTGATGCTGATTAAATACGATGCGACCGTCAGAATTAACAGCAAGGTCAGCATTAACATCCAGTGTTTGTACCGTATTTCCGTTTACATCCACAAGCAAAGTTTTGAAGCCATCCCTGTCAACGCTTATCACAGCTTTACCATCATGAAAGTTAAAACAAGGTCTTGAACATTTAAACCCAAAGGCGTTATTTCCTGATTGATCAATGTAGTAATTGTCGAAATTATCGTCCTGGACAAGTGCTCTGCCGCTTGAAAATGCTTGAGGTTTCTGCTGAAAATCATACGGGACCTGCACATTTCCTGTTAAGTCAATAAATCCCCATTTGAAATCGGTTGAATTTTGCGCTGCACATAATCCTTCGGAAAACAGATCAGTATCGTGCAGCTTATTTTTTGCTGCAGCAATGAGCCATTTGCCATCTTTTACAATACCAAATGCCGAAAGCTTTTCGTCCCACATTTTGGCAATGCCGTCATTATTGGCTGAATACTCAAAAAATGCGCTTCTGAATTTAGGCGTCACAGTACCTGCAACAGGATTCCCTTTGGTGTCGATGAAAGAATAAACGTTTACATGAACCGGCCCTGAAGCTTTGCCGATAACAGCCAATCCATGAAAGAAAGGAGAAGCAGCATCAAATTTCTGGTTTTTAAATAACTGATTTCCAAGCTTATCAATGTAAATGGGCATCATAGAATAACCATCGGGTGCTTTTACTGAAACCAGGCAAATACCACCACTGAAAAAAGGAGGATCGGCGCCCCACTGATCATAAATGGGTTGTATAACCCAGTTGCCGTTTACATCAATAAATCCCCATTTACCATCGCGCTTAAGAGCACACAAGTTTTCGATAAAAATGTAAGAATCATCATCATCAAAAACCAGTGGTTTTGCTCTGGAATAATCAGGACTGTAATCGTTCTGGGCATAACTGAGCGATTGAAATGAGATGAGTCCCAGTATCAGAATCAGTGTTTTGTAATAGTTGGTTTTCATAAGCTGATTTATTGTTTTTTGCTTTTTGAAGAGCCAAAAGTAAAGCGGTAACCTGTGCCTGTCAAATAGTTCAGGTGCTGATTTATGAATCAGAACGCCTTAATATTTTTCGGAAACGACAGTCGAGGTATTTCAGGATCCTGTTGCATTCAGACCGGCGAACTCCGATGGGGTTTTGCCGGTATATTTTTTAAATGCGCCATTAAATGCACTTTTTGAATGAAATCCGACTGTTAAGGCAATTCCTTCTATACTCAGGTGCGCGGATTCAGGATCGGTAAGCAATTTGCAGGCTTCTTCGGTACGGTATCGATTAACAAAAGTTGTAAAATTTGAATCGGCTACATCATTAATTACCTTCGAAACATAGGTTGTATTTGAATCGAGTTTTTCGGCAAGTTCTGCAAGCGAAAGATCAGCATTGCGATAAATACGTTCCGATTCCATATGGTGAAGCAGCTTTTCCCATATTTCCTTCTGCAGCTTTTCATTAAGCTGCAACTTTGGTGCTTTGGGTTCGTTGATTTCTTCCTTCAATGGCGCAGAATCAATGATTACTTCCGGTGCGGTTCTGTTTCTGTTAATCCTGTGTCTTCTTGAAATTACAACAATAGCCAAAGTGCTCAAAATCAGAAGCAGACCAATGACTCCAATAATATATTTGTAGGAGGATTCAGACTTATCAGACTTTTTCTCTTCTTTTTCAGATAAGTAATTGTCACGAATATCAGAGGCTTTATCAATTAAGGCAAGATTTGCAACCGAATCTCTGGCTGCCATATAAGTGTTGTAGTAATCCAGCGCTTTTTTTTCATTGCCCATAAGATGATACACATCGGCAATAATTTTAAGGTTTTCAGTTACAAAATTGGCATTCTGAATCTTATATGAATAGTCGAGACTGACTTGATATTCTTCGATACTTTTCTGGAAATTTTTTAAGTGCCTGTAATAAAGTCCTTTGGTTGAATGATAAACTGCCTGTGCAAGCTGATCGCCGGATTTATCCGCCAAATTTCCGGCTTCATCAAGGTGCTCACGGGCTTCTGAAATTCTGTCGAGATGAATCATTACTTCAGCCAGATTATTGCTGGCAAAACATGCGGTTTGCAAGTCATTGATTTCAGCAGAGATATTAAGGGTTGTATTGAAATATGCAATGGATTCGGAATATTGCTTTTCACCAAAATAGTACATTCCAAGCAAGTTCGATGTGTACGAAATACCTTTTTTAAAATTAAGCGCATTAAAAATTGCCAGTGACTTTTTGAGATACTCAACACCCTTTGCTTTATCATTCATACCGAACAAACCCGACAAATTTGCATAAAGAAAACCCAACGGAATGCTGTCGTATGAAAACTCGCAAATTGATAATCCTTTAACTGCACTTTGCAAGGCCAGCTCCGAAAAACCGGCATCACCGAGTAATACACTTATTGATATAAAATATCCGCCGCTCCTTAAATAATCATGGCTCTCATCAAAAGCGCTGCCAGCAAGTTTGATATATTGCAAGAACATTGTCCGGTTGTTTTGGGCTTTAAATGCTTTGGCCAGAATAATTCTGCTGATCCCACATGTAATCAGGTCGGACTGTGCCATGGCTAATTCCTCAGCAAGCCGGGCGTTAGCTATTGCTGATGGCAAATCATTCAGGTACAGATAGTACTTTGACAGACAAGAATAATACTCAGCAGGGTTTGATTTTCCAGCCTTCCTTAATTGATCATTCGCAGTATTCAATAATACAATAGCCGAATCAACCCCTCTGATATCCAGTAAATAAGAAGCAGCATATTGTATCGCAGAAACGGCGATTAACTCGGGATCTTTCTGACTATTGGCCAGAACAAAAGCTCTCCCCGCATCAGCTTCAGCGCCGGGGAGCAGATTGCTTAACTTAAGATCAGAAAGCTTTACATAGATTTCAATCTTTTCCAGGTCATCAGCTTTTAATAACGCTTTCTCCTGTCTGACAATGGCTTCTTTTATGGTTTCACCAAATGCAATTTCTTTGCAAAATATTGAGAGCACGAGAATTAAGAGTACAATACCGGAGTTCTTCATATGATGTAAATATACAAAGCTGAGGCTTCACAGCAATCGTAGAAGAATTTTTTGTTGAAAATCTGAATTCCAGTTGCTATCAGGATCAGATTCTAAAAGTTCTTACTTCGTTTGTTTAAATGTTCGTTTTTTTCGGGTGCCGGGTGCTTGGTGCTTGGTGCTTGGTGCCTAGTGCATAGCCTGCCTGCCGCGGGTAGGCTTATGTGTTGGGGGCAGGTGCATAGTGCCGGGTTCCATGTTCAGGTTCCAAGTTCCAGGTGCCAGGTTCCAGGTTCCAGGTTCCAGGTTCAAGGTGCCAGGTACCAGGTTCCAGGTTCAAGGTGCCAGGTACCAGGTTACAGGTTCCAGGTTCCAGGTTCAAGGTGCCAGGTACCAGGTTACAGGTTCCAAATTCCAGGTTCCTGACTTCTGACTTCTGACTTCTGACTTCTGCCTTCTGCCTTCTGACTCCTGCCTTCTGCCTCCTGCCTTCTGCCTCCTGCCTCCTGCCTTCTGCCTCCTGAAGATGCGAATAATTGCATGAACCTGGGCACCTTTAATTCATCTGCTGAATTTTTCATATATTTGCACCATCAAATGATCCTTT
>DAONEL010000004.1:0-53044 GCA_035403045.1 Bacteroidales bacterium | reverse complement strand
CCAAAGGCGGAAACATACTGTATGCCAACGATACGCTCGACATTACAAACGATGTGATCAAGGAGCTTAACAACCAGTATCGTATAGCAAAACCGGCCAAATAAAGGAACTGCAAGCAAAGTGATCTCTCTGAATATAAGGATTTTCCGGGTACTCTTGCCCTTGATTTTTCTCCTGCAGGCATGTGATGAGGATGGTGGAATTTTTTCTTCCCGGCCTGATGGTGTATTGTCGAAGAAGGAGATGATCAGTATAATGGTTGACATTCACCTGGAGGAAGCCAGCCTGCGGTCGGGGAATCAGCAATTGGTAAAAGAGGATTTGCGAAATTATTCACGTACCCAGTACCTGAAAGTATTTGCCAACCATAATGTGAAGCCTGAAGATTTCAGGAAAAGCCTGGATTATTATCTGTTACGGGTTAACGACCTGGATGATATATACACCGGTGTGATCAACCGGCTTACTGAGATGCAAAGCGAGCTTCAGGGTAACGAAAACAAAACTCCTGAAAAGAAAATTACTCCGGGCCAGTATCAGAAACCGGAGGATAAGAACGTGCTGAAAACACCTTCAGGAAAGTAAAGTCAGGCTGGTAATTTCATCAGAGCTTAGTTGCAACAGCCGTATACTGCTCAAGATCGCCGCCCACGATGATCGAATAAGTCCAGTTCATGGTTTCGGTGCCATCAAGTTTGCCTGAACCTTCAACCACCCATCCGTTTGACAACGTCTGCTCCGTAACAACAATCTGGCTTGATGTTGTTATGCCTACTGACTGAATATCAGATGTTCCGGGGTTTCCGAAATTCTTAAGAATCACCTGGCTGCTGTTATCAGGATCTTTGGTGATGGTAACAACATAGCTAAGCGAACGGGTGCTTTTCACTGAGTTTTCGATGAACTGCCATGTGCCGGTCATCTTGTCGCGTGGATCACCGGTGTCATCAGGATTATCAATGTCTTCGCACGATACGGCGAAGAGCATGGCTGCTGAAAATATCAGGAAAAGGTATAGATTGATGGCTTTCATTGGGTGATTTTTTTACAACGACTTGACAATATGTGTGATGGGCTGATCTGAATTCTTTTTACGATCGTCAGTTCCCTGTACAAATTACTATGGAAGCTGATCCAACTATCATGCCATTTCTCTTCATTATGATACGGTAAAAGCCTCCGGGCAAACCGGTGGCTGCGATCAGCAATGGTTGACCGGCAACTGTTGCAATTGCCTGATGATGAAGGGTTTGTCCCATCACACTCATCATAATCAGCTCACCTTCGAAATTTGATGATGTTTCAATTGTAAAAAAGCCTGTTGCAGGATTTGGAAAAACATTGGTAATGAGGTTATCAGCCAACCTCTTACGGCTCTCCCCTAACATGGTATTACAAGGCATTTGTTGAACTCCGTGAATAGCCAGAACACTATCAATGTGCTGATGCGTAGGCGGCCAGATGTATTGTTCTGAAATGAGTCCGCCAGGCTCAATGAGAATGAGCGTAGGATATGAGATAACCTGGTAATCGGCAACCACATGATTTCCATTCCCTTCGAGCCCGCTCACTTTCGGATAACGGGCGCCATATGTTTCACCAAACTCGATCACCTGCTGGTTATTGGCCCCCCAGTTAATTCCGAGGAAAACAATATCGCCATGGTTGCAGCCATAATCTTCATAAGCGGCATTAATTTCGGGCGCATATGTGATACAGGGGCCGCAGGTGATGGTGAAAAATTCGACAAGAACACTTTTCCCCTGGCTGAGGTATTCATCGAGCCGGTGTGTCACCCCATCAACATCTTTGACGGTGAAATTCACCGCCGTATCAAGGGTGGTTTGTGCTCCTGCAAATGCTGACAAAGCGAGAAATGCGATAATTAATATCTTCTTTTTCAATCTGGTGAGAAGTTTTCCTTTGAACGAATTTGTTTAAACACCTTCGGTAAGTTCTTTTACAATGGCATCAGCCAGGCGGCTGGCGCCAATGCGGAAAAGGCTGCTATTTAACCATTCATCGCCTAATTTGTTGTGAACCAGGGCGTAATATATCAGCGCCTGATCAGGTAAAGAAATACCTCCCGCAGGCTTGATTCCAACCTTGAGCCCTGATGATTTGTAGTGAGCAGCAATCACATCCAGCATAACTGCCATGGCTTCGGGTGTAGCAGCGGGCTGAATTTTGCCGGTACTTGTTTTGATGAAATCGGCGCCACCGGCAATTGCCAGTTCTGAAGCTTTGCAAACATTCTCTGAAGAAGCCAATTCGCCGGTTTCCAGAATGACTTTCAGGTGCGCAATGCCACAGGCTTTTTTCATTTCAGCCACTTCGTTCCTGATCGTATTATAATCACCAGCTAAAAAAGTACCTCTCGAAATCACCATGTCAATTTCATCAGCGCCTTCTGCTACAGCATATTCAACTTCGGCGACCTTAAGGTGGATTGGCAGTTGTCCTGAAGGAAAAGCGCCGGCAACTGCTGCTGTTTTAATCCCCGATCCTTTCAACCTTTCAGAAACCAAACCTGCAAATGGCGGATAAACACAGACGGCCGCGGGTGATGGCAGATTCAATGCTTTAAAACTGAGTGCCTTATCGCAGAGGGCATTCACACGTTGCTGGTTATCAATACCTTCGAGTGTAGTAAGATCCAGGAAACCAAGTATTCTGCCTAGCGCTTTGCGGCGTGCTTCCCCGGTTTTAAAAGGCGTTGTCAGTTCTTCGAAATAATTGTCCATGGCAAGTAATCAAAAAATTTTTGTGAAGTATTTGCATCAGATTTTACAAAATTACCTATTTCGGACTGATTGACTTACCGATGATGAAAATTAAGGATTCAAAACATGACTTAAGATCAATCTGAGGGCATAATTTTCCATTTCACGGATGCGAAAAATGAACCTGTACAATTTTTCGTACTAAAAGTATTACCTATCAGTCAGCAAGCTATTAATAGATAAGAATTTATAGGTATTCGGAGACTGGACACTTTACGAAAACCGGTTTTGAGAACTAATCGCAGGGACTATGAGATCACTTGTACACTTTACATCGCCTTTTGGTTATTGCCGGGATTCGGCCAATTTGCAACTTCAGGCAGAAAGGAATACTAAGAGTAAAAACTTCATTACAAAGTTTGTCACTTTGCCAGGAAAATTATTGATTGCCAGACTATTGCTCATTGTTACTCTGGTCTTTCAATCGCTTCTGGTATCAGCAGAAGGAACCCGCCAGCTTGAACCTATTGTTGGTCCGGGAACACAATATTGCAAGTTATATTTTGATAATGATCTCACCCAGTTTCGTGTCCCTTTTGCACAGTTAGGATGTTCATCCGACTACCGCCTGTATTTTTTCATTGACAATCCGGGTACCGAAGTAGTCTATTTCGGTTTTGGTTCAGCAATAAATTATGGAAATGCCGTACTCAACGATCTGCAGTTCCAGATAAAGGATCCTAATAACAACGTTGTGCCTGGCTTTGCCATGACAGCGCTGCCAACCGCCGGAGCAGGTTATATTGCCACAAATGCACAGGCACAGGCCGGACCAAACATAGGTGGAACAGTACCAGCAGGGTATACACCTCTCTCATTCACGCCAACCATTGCAGGTAATTACTATATCGAGTTTTCGAAGAACAATTTACCCATAGACATTGACGGGCGGGCGTTACGCTATTTTGACCTCACTGTGGCCAGCGGCACTACTCCCATTGACGGACGCTTATGGAGTAAAGCCTGGCAGATGAGTTCTTCAACCACCTCGGCAGCAGCCGGGGGAAAAAGCTATGCTTCATTTTACTCTTTCACAACCGACAGCATTGTGACCCGTTTTAACTGCAACGGCTTTGCCGGTGGCGTTTTCACCGTTTACTGTAACCAGTATGGAACTGCCAACACCGGAACCTGGAATATCGATCGCAGGTCAATCATGGGAAACGGCACGGTAATTCCACAATATAAACTTTTCCTGAACGATCCTGACACAAATGTGTATAAATCAGGTGTCCTGGGACGAATTTGTGATGTTGTCTCGCAGCCATACTGTGATGGCACAACAGATATCCTTGTAAAGGTAACCCGGCCGGGCACCATGACGGTGATTATAGATGTATTACCGGCAGGAACAGGGCCGGAAGATGTAACCATAACACAGCCCGTTATTGGAAACGACAGTTGCAATGTGTGGGATACGATTCACTGGAATGGTATAAACGGATTAGGCGGTATTGTCCAGAACGGCGCCGTTTACAATATGAATATTACCTACCTTAACGGTTTGACCAACTTACCTTTGTATGATGTTGAAGACAACCGTTTTGGAATAAAAGTTGACCTTATCAGGCCTTCGATTTCAGGCCCTTCAATTCTACCGATCTATTGGGATGATATCAATGTGGGAGGTTCAACCAATCTTACAGGGTGTATGTATCCCACCGGCGGCACAGTAACAGGATGCCATCCATGGCGATACACGGGGTCACAGGATACGCTTACACATAATTCGTGGTGGTATTACCTTAAAAATGGTCCTGCCGGCTTAATGGTAGCCATTCATCGCACTCCGCCTGCTGCACCTGTACCATCAGGGCCATCGCAGGTATGCCAGGGACAAACAAGTGTGACCTATTCAATCCCTGCACAGCTTTCAACTGACCGTTACATTTGGTACCTGCCCGACGGCACAGTTGACACAACTTTAGTCCCATCTGTAACCTTTGACATTGATTCAACAGCGACTTCGGGAACCATAGCTGTTGTACTCTATAATGCAAATTGCGGCAGCGGAACTGCATCCGCCCCTCTTAATATAACGGTAACAGTGACACCGGTTCCTTCACCGCTTATTATCAGGCCCTGTCCGTTTAAAACCGGCGACCTCACCTCAGTTCAGCCTGCAGCACAACCCGGAACCACACTCACCTGGTACACTTCAGCGACCAGCCCATCGCCTGCAACGCTGGTACCCAGCCCAACCTCTGCTCCCGCAGGTGTTTACTACCTGTTTGCTATCAATAACACCACAGGTTGTTTCAGCCCTGCTTCACTGGCTGTACATATATTATGTGACACTTGTGCACCGATTGCTGTTAACGATACCATTTATACTTCAAATACTACTCCAGGCATCATCAATGTTATACTCAATGATCAGCCTGGAGATTTTATCATCAATCCTGCTACTGTGGATTTAAATCCTGCATTAGCCGGCCTTCAGCAAACGCTTACTCTTCCCGGTATCGGCACATTATCAGTAAATGCCTCGGGAGTACTTACTTTTATTCCCAATGTTGCATTCATTGGAACGGTTTCGGTGCCTTATACAATTATGGATATGCTGTCGAACCTGTCGAACCAGGCAAACATTGTTATTACTGTCGGCCCTGATGGTGTTGCTGTTCCTGCTTACCAGATCATCTGCTCCGGCGATACTGCCATTATTCATCTGAGTTCGAGTGTTCCTGGTGCAACATTTACATGGACTGTCACCGGCCCTGCATCTGTTTCGGGCCAGGCACCGGGTTCAGGTAACCTGATATCACAGGTACTTGTGAATTCAAGTATGGCAAACCACATTATTACATACTGGATAACTCCATGGTACGGCGGGATTGCAGGACCGGTAGTTTCAGCCCAGGTTGAAGTTACACCGCCGGTTACACTTACCAATCCTTCGCTTGCATCAATTATTTGCTCAGGCAGCAATACCAATATAACTCTCACTACTTCACCCGTTGCTGCCACTGTTAACTGGAATGCCACAAATACAGGTAATGTTTCAGGAATCATCCCGACATCAGGAACGAGTAAAAACATTAACCAAACCCTTGTCAATAACGATCCGAGTATAAACTTCGTTTATTACGACATCCAGGTTTCGAATTATGGTTGCACCACCGATCCTTACACCTACACAGTGACGGTTAACCCTGTTCCTGATGTGTTTGTTTTTCCGGCAACCACTGTCATCTGTTCAGGCACAACCATTAATCTGAGCCTGGCTTCAAGCATTCCCAGTACTACTTTTTCATGGACTGCCACGGGCACAGCCGGAGTAAGCGGGTTTTCAGCAGGGAGCGGAAGCTCTATTGCCCAGACAATCAGCACTGTATCAACAACCCAGGGAACGGTCACTTATATCATTACTCCATTGGTCAACGGATGCAGCGGCAATCCCTATACATACACGGTAACGGTAAATCCGATCCCGGCTGTAACCAACTTCCCGTTGTCTGCCGTTATCTGCTCAGGTTCTTCCACCTCCATTTCGCTTACTTCATCGGTTGGCGGAAGCTCCTATAGCTGGCTCGCTTCAGGTACCTCAGGTACTTCAGGATACTCTTCGGGCAGCGGAAATGTTATAAGCCAGGTACTCAATAATTCGGGAAACACTCCCGGAACAGTGACTTATTCAATTACTCCAGCCGCCAACGGTTGTTTTGGAAGTACTGTAAACTATGCAGTGACTGTCAATCCGCAGGTTTACATTACCAGCGGGCCATTGTTCCAGTCAGTTTGTACCGGCTTCAGCACATGGATTCCACTCACATCGAATGTTACCGGCTCAACCTTCAGCTGGTCAGCAAGCGGTGATCCCGGAGTCAGCGGTTATGGCGCAGGCAGCGGAAGTGTTATCAACCAAACCCTGGTCAATGTCAACAGCACTCCCGGTAATGTGACCTACGCAATAACTCCGACTGCCAATGGATGTGCCGGAGTTTCGTCAAATTATGTGGTTACGGTGAACCCTGACCCCGTCCTTTTTACTATGGCACCAACCGGCCCGCAGTGTGCAGGTACAATTTTGAGGCTCAACGGATCTGAAAACGGGCTTCTTTACATACTGCGCCTCAACGGCAGCAACATTGATACAATTACCGGAACAGGCCTTGTCGGGTTCCTTGATTTCGGACCACAATATGCAACCGGAACTTACGACATTATAGCCATGAATCCTGTGACAGGATGCCAGGCCCCTATGCTGGGGACAGTTCTCATGAATCCCAATCCCGGTATCTTCTCAGTAATCCCTGCAGGCATTCTTTGCCCGGGTGCAAACATCGGGCTTACCGGATCCGAAACAGGCATTTCGTACCAGTTACGCTGGAACCATATGATCAACATCGGTGTGCCTGTGAATGGTACAGGCGGGCCAATAAGTTTTGGAACCCAGATATTCCCCGGCACATACACTGTAATCGCCACCAACCCTGCTACCGGATGTTACGCCCTGATGGCCGACAGTGCAACTATTTATCCGCAGCCTACCATATACTCAGTGGTTCCTGCCGGATCAGGATGCCCCGGAACATCCATCGGACTGACAAGTTCGCAACTGCTCATCGATTATGTACTGCTGCTCAATGGCATCATTCATATCGACACAATCCCGGGAAGCGGAAACCCAATAGATTTCGGACCGCAGACCACAGCCGGCACATATACGATTCTGGCCATCAGCCAGAGCAATTACTGCCAGACGCTGATGAACGGAACTTTTGTAATTAATCCCGAACCTTTCAGGTATAACCTCACCCCTTCAGGAACGCTTTGTGTAGGCCAGTCCATAAGCCTTTCAGGCTCCGAAACAGGTGTGACTTACCAGCTTTATAACGGCACCATGCCAATTGGCGCTCCGGTTGCCGGCACAGGCAATGTGCTTAATTTCGGTCCGCAATGGCTGGCTGGAGTATATACTGTAATTGCTACCAGCAACAACTTCGGCTGCACAGCCATTATGAATGATTCAACTGTTTACCAGCCGCTTCCGTCATCATATGCTATTTATCCCCAGGGAATTATATGTTTGGGTAGCCCGATATCATTAAACGGCTCCGACCCGGGAATAAACTATACGCTGATGCTCAACGGCGTTATTCCGGTTGACACCCTTGCAGGTACCGGTGGAGTGCTGGATTTCGGAATACAAACCCTGGCTGGAACATACACTGTCATGGCAAGTGCCACTACTTTCTCGTGCCAGTCAACAATGACGGGATCGGCAGTTATGGTCACCAATCCCTTGGTTTTCAATGTGACGCCTGCCGGCACCAATTGCGGAACAGCCAATCTTGGCCTTGACGGTTCCGAGACAGGTGTTAATTACACCCTCTATTATAATGGCATGGTTACCAGCAGCATTGTATCCGGAACAGGCAGCCCGGTTTCGTTCGGCACTCAATATCCGGGCAATTACACTGTGCTGGCTGTTAACACTTTTACCGGTTGCCAATCGACGATGAACGGTATGATTACCATCAATGAGCTTCCGGTAGCTGCTGCAGGCGCTGATGCCACAATTTGTGAAAACGGCACCGCCTCACTCTCAGGAAGCGCTTTTATGTACACCTCGGTACAATGGACAACTTCAGGTGATGGCACTTTCGTCAATCCCGGATCGCTTTATGCCGGATATGTGCCCGGATCAAACGATAATATTCTTGGACATGTAACACTCACGCTAACAGCTTATAACACATTATGCGGTTCAGCATCCGATGACCTGTTGCTCACAATCATTCCTTACCCTGTGGTTGATGCCGGTCCTGATGCTGTTGTATGCGATGCCTGCAATTACCAGATTACCAATTCGGCTGCAAGCAATACAACATCAGTTTACTGGATTACTTCGGGAACGGGTACTTTCAGCAATTCAACCGATCTTCATCCGTTCTATTACCCCAGCACAACTGATTATGCTCTTGGCTCAGTTGTACTTACACTTACAGGCAATGGCATTTCACCCTGCGGTGAGGACAACGACCATATGATCCTGAGTTTTGACCCGAATCCGGGTGTTGATTTCACCTGGGGAGCATCGTGCGAACATGAATCGGTCGATTTCTTTGTTGATCCTGTTGCCACCAATACCGGAGCAATAGCTTCATGGTATTGGGATTTCGGTGACGGCGGCTCGTCGTTGCTGATGAACCCTGCGCACATATTCCCGGGTTGGGGCCCTTACAATGTACGTTTAACAGCCATTGATACAACAGGTTATGTAAGAATAGTGCAACATGAAGTGTATGTTTCGCAGCCTCCCGCAGCCCTGTTTGCAACCAGCGATCCTAACTGTTCCAACGAAGAAGTTCAGTTTAAAGACCTTTCGCATACACTATATGGTTATATCGAACAATGGGTATGGCATTACAATGATGGTTTACCCAACGATACCATCAATTTCCCTGATGATCCCAATGTAAGGCACCTGTTCGACACTTCCGGCGTATTCAACGTGGTGCTCACTATCCGCAATTCGTTCGGATGCGAAAACTCCATCATCATGCCGGTTACGGTTATTCCTGCCCCTGTCGCCAATTTCTATTACAACGGAGAATGTGATTCCACTGTGGTGAACTTCTTTGATGCTTCCTATGCTAACGGAGCCGGCAATGTGGTTCAATGGTGGTGGAATTTTGACGATCCCATTTCAGGAATCAACAACACCTCTGAACTCGAAAACCCGACACACACCTTCAGCAAACCGGGCACTTATATGGTGACACATGTGGTTCGTAATTTCAACAACTGCACCGATACCATTGTGAAACCGGTTATAATATTGCCTCCCCAGGATGTTCAGTTCACACATACCTATACCTGCATCGATGAATTGACACACTTTATCCCCGACACTACCTCGATTAATGCCGGTGCTGTTGCTACCTGGCTCTGGGATTTTGGCGACGGCCTCACCAGCAATGAAATGTTTGCATCACATGCTTACACTTTGCCGGGAACCTACCAGGTCACGCTGACAATTACTGATACCAGCGATTGCGTGGATTACGGTTCGCAGCTACTGGTTGTCAATCCGGAGCCTGTTGCCAATTTCAGCACTGAGCCATGGTTATGTGAGGATTCTCCTGTTCAGTTCACTGACCAGAGTCTTGCAGTTGCCGGTTACATTCATCGCTGGGAATGGATATTTGGTGATGGTGATACTCTTGTTGTAAACCACCCTGACAATCCAAATGTTGAGCATATTTATGATGCTGCAGGAACATATTTCGTCACGTTAAAAATCACTGTTACCGACAGTTGCACTGCCGAAGTTACCAATAGTATAACCATAAACCCCGCGCCGGTTGCCAATTTTGCCTTTGATCACAACTGCCAGGACAATCTCACGCAGTTCAATGACCTTTCGCAGTTGGCCGGAGGTGGCAACGTTACCGCCTGGGCATGGAATTTCGGTGACCCGGCTTCGGGTATTGCCAACACGTCCACTCTCCAGAACCCTTTGCATGAATATGCAGCCACAGGTACTTACAATGTTTCTCTTACCGTTACCACTGCTAACGGATGTTCTGATGAAGTCATAATACCTGTGACAATAGTCCCGGCTCCTGCTGCAGAATTCACATTCCAGCAGAACTGCGCCGGCACTGCCACCTTGTTCACCCCCGCCGCTACAATTCCTGTGGCCGGCATTGATACCTGGTTCTGGGATTTTGGTGACGGATCAACATCCAGCCTGCAACAACCTGCACATCAGTATGCTACAATCGGAAATTACCAGGTAACATTTACCATCACCGACACAGCAGGCTGCTCTAACAGCATTACTCACACAGTTACAATTGTCCCTTCACCTGTTTCAAACTTCACCAGCAGCCAACCTTCGTGCTCCGGCAACGCAATAACTTTTAACAGTCTTGCCTCAGTTCAGGTTGGGTACATTGTTGAATGGACCTGGGATTTTGGCGATGGAACAAGCCAGACAATCACAATCCCTGAAAATCCGAACATCACGCATACATATGCTACATACGGACAATTCCCTGTCACTCTCACAGTTGTGACCAACGACAGTTGCTCGGCAAGCAGGACTATTCCGGTAAATGTATTGCAGAGCCCGCTGGCCAATTTCAGCTTTGATGGTTCGTGCGTGGCTGATCCTGTTCATTTTAACGATCTCTCACAAGGTGGCACAATTACCAGCTGGAACTGGAACTTTGGTGATATTTATGCCGGTGGCAGCAATTCATCAATGCTGCAGAACCCGCAGCACACCTACTCCATGCCGGGAACTTATCCTGTGAAACTCATCACCGGAAATGTGAATGGATGCTTCGATACAATTGTTAAAAGTGTAGTCATCAGCCCGGCGCCGGCTGTCGATTTTACATTCAATGCCGGTTGCGCCAACGATACAGTTCATTTTGTAAGCTCTGCTTCGGTGAACATGACAACCACCGTATCATGGCTCTGGCAATTTGGCGACGGAAACACTTCAACTGACAGTGATCCGTTCCACGTATATGCAATGCCCGGCTTCTACAATGTAAGCCTCACCATCAATGATACAAGCGGTTGCGATAATACCAAAACCCGCATTGTTCCCGTTACCCAGGCTCCTGTAGCAGCCTTTGCAACTTCATCGCTCTCGTGCAGCGGAATGCCGGTGGCTTTCAATGATATGTCAACTACTTCAAACGGGACGATCAGTTCATGGCATTGGAATTTTGATGACGGAACCGATACAACCATCTACGCTCCTGCCAATCCCGACATTGAACATGTATTTGCAGTAGCCGGCACCTACAATGTAACCCTTTCGATCACTACAACTGCGGGTTGCGAAGATGATGTGACCCTTGCTGTAACCGTCAATTTTGCCCCTGTAGCCGCTTTTGAGGTTCAGGGCAGCTGCCCAGGTCAACCGGCCATGTTCACCGACCAATCACAAGCCTCGGGCGGGTCAACCATTGTATCATGGTCATGGAATTTCGGTGATCCTGCTTCAGGAAGCAATACTTCCTATATGCAGAATCCCCAGCATATTTACAGTCAGCCCGGCACCTATACGGTAACACTGCAGGTTGAAAATATGAATGGCTGCACTGCAAATATCAGCCAGAATATAACTGTAACACCGCCTACCGCAGTGGCTATTGCCAGCGGCATTCCGGCATGTTTCGGCACACCTGTTATTCTCAGTATTGATTCCGCCATCACCAATCCGGCCGATATTGCTTCATACGATTGGGATTTTGGCGACGGCACACCACACTCCTCATTGGCTAATCCAAGTCACACCTATAATGCACCCGGCAATTACACCATTATCCTGACAATCACCGACCTCAACGGATGCAACAATACTGATGACCAGCCGATTACGGTACACACAAGCCCGGTTGCACAATTCTCGAGCGTTAACAGCTGCGTAAACCTCTACACCAGTTTCACCGACCAGAGCTTTGTACCTGATGGTGATCCTATTGTATCATGGTCGTGGGATTTTGGTGTCGGCGGAAGCGCAAATGATACTTCCTCGCTACAAAACCCGGTTTGGATGTATGCCACCGGCGGCACATACCAGGTATCGCTGGAAGTCACAACACTCGGAGGTTGCACAGGATCGGTAACATCAACAGTAACCATTCTGCCAAAGCCCGAAGCCGGTTTCGCATATATTGCCGAGCCTTGTCACCACGGCTCAGTATCGTTCAGTGATTCTTCCTATTCACAGCAATCGGTGATCACTTCCTGGTACTGGGAATTTGAACCCGGCAGTTATTCAACACTCAGGAACCCGACGTATGTATTTCTTAATACCGACACCTGGTACAATGTAAAACTAACCGTTACCAATGCACAAGGCTGTACCGATACCATCATAAAACCGGTATATGTGCCTTCAGGCCTCAGTATGACCTTTACTGCAGCTGAAACATGTTTTGGCGATACCACGCAGTTCTCCCCGCAATTACTTCCACCTGTAACCGATTCGATCGCTTTCTACAGCTGGAATTTCGGCGACCCGAACACCGGCATCTACAACCTGTCAACTCTCAGGTATCCTGCCCATAGGTTCTCGAAAGCCGGTACGTATGTTGTAACATTAACAGCTACAACTCCTTCGCTCTGCACAACTACTATTTACCGTCAGGTAGAAATAGTTGGCCTTCCAAAACCAAAATTCAGTTATACCGGTGGTGATTGCACTGACATGGTTGAACTGAAAGATCTTACTTCAGGCACAAACCTTACGCAATGGATTTGGGAATTTGGTGACGGCAACACTGTCACTATCAATGCCCCGGCTAATCCCAATGTAAGTCATTCATATCCGAATGCTGGTCTGTATATGACATCGCTCACCGTAACAAACGCACATGGATGTGTAAGTTCAGTTACTGATTCAGTAAAAAGGCTGCCTTGCATTGCCAGTAATTTCAACATCAATGATACAACAGCCTGCCAGAACCGTACGATGCATTTCAGTGATATGAGCACTTGTGCCGGGCCTATTGCCAACTGGATGTGGGATTTTGGTGACGGCACCACTCAGGCTTATACCTCGCCACAGGATCTGGTTGAACATACATTTACATCAGCCGGAACATATACCGTGCGATTGGTAGTTAACACCCAACTCGTAGGCGGAGTTGCAGCAGCCGATACGAGCGCCAAAGCTGTATGGGTGCATCCCGCCCCAAGGGCCCAGTTTGTATGGAATGACGTTTGCCTTAGCACATCATCTGAATTCAAAAACACAACCAATCAGAACGGATTGCAGGTAAGGGATTATTCATGGGATTTTGGTGATTTCGCTTCAGTGCATGATACAAGTTCGGCATTGGATCCCAGCTATCTCTATACCGAAGCAGGTGGTTATGATGTGAAGATGGTTGCCGGCAATACGATGGGCTGCACGGATACAATCGTTCACACAGTGAATGTATTTGACAGTCCGAAAGCTGAATTTAACTGGCAAAGCTCCTGCGACGGCGATCCTGTTCAGTTTGTTGATAAATCAGATACCGCCTCGGCACCTCTTAAATCGTGGAACTGGTACTTCCATGACGATGCAGGTGCAGTTATAGGTGCAGCCACTTCACAAAATCCGGCTTTTGATTTCGCTAACCCCGGCTTATTCTACACTGAACTCAGTGTAACCGATAAACATGGATGCGAGAACAAGACTGGGAAACAGGTTGCTGTAAACAGCAGTCCGGTAGCAGCTTTCACTATCAAAGATAATTACGGTGATACACAAGGACAGATACAGATTCAGAATGGTACTATCAATGGATCAAATTACCTGTGGGACTTTGGTGACGGCAAGACATCTTATGCAGAGAGCCCTGTAACTACCTATGATAAAGGCGGTTCGTACACCATCAGGCTGATTACCTGGAATGGCCAGAATTGCGCCGACACCGCAGAAATCAAATATGAGCTCACCTTCAAGGGATTATACATTCCCAATGCATTTTCGCCGGATGATCCGCAGGAAAGTGTAAGGCTCTTCAAGCCGGTTGGCATGAACCTGAGGGATTACCATATTGAAGTGCTTGACCGCTGGGGGAACGTAATCTGGTCGTCAGAAAAACTGGATAAGAACGGAACCCCTGTTGAAGGCTGGGACGGAACCCTTAACAGTGTGCCTGTGCAGTCAGGAGTTTACATGTGGAGAGCCAGCGCAACATTTACCGATGGTACTAAATGGGACGGCGTTAATGTTGGCGATAATACAATTCTACCACAGACTGACACCGGAACTGTAACATTAATCAGATAAAAATTTGAAAAGTAAAAAAATGTTGTACTTTTATCCTCTTTTATCCGTGCAACGCACTGTTACCAATGGCGTTTCGGGCAATTAATATGATAAAAGCCACGGTACGACAACAAAAAACCTTGCGATGAAAAGATTTTCCTTAACCTGCAACATTCTAGCTCCGGCATTGCTGATTTTGCTCTCGCTTATGCCGGCTGTGGACCTTAAAGCGCAGGACCCGCATTTCACCCAGTTTTACAACAATCCCATATACTACAATCCGGGATACATCGGACTGAATCCGGGTTACAGGGCACGATTCAACTACCGTGACCAGTGGACCGGCCTTCCTACCGATTTCAAGACGTACAGCTTCTCTATGGATGTAGCTGAACGCGGAATCCCCGGTTCAGGTGGCCTGGGAATGCTTGTGCTTTCCGATAAAGCAGGAACAGGGATGATCAAGACCAATAACGTTGGTATAGGTACCGCTGCACGTGTTCCGCTGCAGGAAAACATGGTCGCCCAGGTGGGTTTCCTGGTTTCATTCGTCCAGAAAACCATTGACTGGGACCACCTGGTTTTCACCGACCAGCTCAGTGCAAGGTATGGCAACATTTACCCTACAAATTTCGAAGCACCTGATAAAAACAATGTGACGTATCCTGATTTTTCGATCGGTGGTGTATATCGCTTTGCTGAAACAGGATGGAGCTTTTCAGCTATCCAGGGAACCATTGGTGCTGCACTGCATCACGCATTTACACCCAATGAATCGTTCCTGGGGCTCACAGCCCAAATACCCCGTAAACTTGTGATCAACGGAGACCTGGTGCTTGAAATGGATCAGGGACGCGGCTCATCATACCGTAATTACCGTAACACAGGTTCATTCAAATTCAATCCCGGCTTTATTTATGAAAAGCAGTCGGAATTCTCCACATACTCGGTTGGTGTGAACGTTTTGAAATCGTCCATCTATTTTGGTGTTTGGTTCCGTAATCAGACTTTCGATCTTTTCAAAGCCAATGATGCCATGTTTTCGGTTGGTGTGAATGCACCCTTCAACCGTGAAACCCGCCTGAAGATCATGTACACTTACGATTATATCATCACCGAGCTTCGCACTGCAGCCAAGGCTTCACACGAAATTTCGCTCATCTTCGAATTCGATAACTTCAGCCTGTTTGGCGATGGCGGCGGCGGATTTGCTCCCAGCTACCGTGGCACCAAGTTCCGTGAAATGGAATGCTGCCCGTTCTAGCAGTCAATCAACGATAAAGAAAAAAAAAGATGCCTGACAGGCATCTTTTTTTTTGCAAACTATAAGTGCACTCATTTTCAACTCAGCTGCCCTGCGCTTCATTTTCTGTTTTAACGGGCAATTAGTAAAACCCGGTATAATTTGATGTCACTACACTCACATACATTAAGAATCTCCTTGCTTTCCGGATGGTTAACTTTTACAGCTATAAATGCGAAGAAGGGACTAAATCGGCCTGGAAAAAATGTGTCTATGTTGAACACTTAGTGGCCTTTGCTTTATAAATTTCCAAAGAAATGTGCAATAATGAAAGAGCGAAGGCAGAAATAATAATACGACGATCCCGGAAAGTGTCGGTCCTTTTTCAACTTCATTCACCGGCAATTAGCTTTACTTCCCTGCACCAGAAATAAAAAAAGCGGGAAGCCTGATAGCATCCCGCTCTGAGAATTTTGAAAGGATAATCAGCCTGCCTTATTCGCTGGCAACTTTCACGTTCTTTATTTCCCAGCTAGCTGACTCGCTGTCGGAACAGAGATACTTGAAAGCAATGCGAACATTCGGCTGACCTAACATTGAAGCCGGGAGCTGACAGGAGCCTGAGTTCACAAAGGTCCAGCTGTTACCAGCCGGGTAAGTTGTGATTGTAACCTGTTCCCAGGTGGCTGTGCTGGGGGCTCCGTCGTTATAGTTCTTTGATACCCAAAGTGTGTGGTTGGTCTGAAGATTGGCCAGAAGTCCCTTATTGATGGTGTGATCAAAAGTAACAGCGGCATTGGTTGCCGAACTGAGGTCCATGGCAGGTGATATCAGCCAGTCTTCGTTCTGGTGGCTTGCACTGCTGTAATAACCTGACATCTTCATGTATTTGTAGGTATCCCATGTCCAAACCTGGTCGCCAACAATGCTTTGTGCAGTGAAAGCTCCCTGACCGGCAGCAAACGATTCATCAAGGAAAGTTGTGGCACCACCTCCACCGCCGGTTCCTACCAGGATATCGTCAATGCAGAAAGTTGATGTGTTGGTGGCATCACCTTCGTATTTGAATCCGATGTAAACATTGCCGGTATAGCCTGACGGAACATAATCCGAAAGGTTAATATTGCCTGAAGGAACCCATGTGTAATCAGGATCGCTGGCTCCGGCCAGTGTTGCGTTGATCTGGGTCCATGTAGCGGTTGAAGCTTCTCCTGTATAATTATAAAGTATCCAAACCGAAAGCTGGTCGGTGACATAGTAGGCTTTTTCAGATTTGAACGAAAGTTTCAGTGACGGTGAATAAACAATAGGTGGTGTGACCAGCCAGGGTTTGTTCTCGGCATCGGTTGTGTTGTATGAAGAGGCCTGGGCATAAATCTCGCTCTGGAAAGTTTTACCCTGCCAGTTGCGCGAACCTGCTGCTGCCTGGTTTGTCCAGCCTTCAATTGCTATATCAGTGCTTGCAGTTGCACTGTTAAATTTCTCGTCTATTCCGGTTACCGCTGTTAAACCAGTTGCCGGGTAAACAAAATCAGGGGACACTGGTATCACGCCTGAGAAGTTCTTCGCATCGCTGGTATCGCGAACTGTCAGCTGTAATGTGCCATTATATGAACTCAGGATGCCTAATACTTTACCATAACCAGCAGGAATGGTATCAAGGGCAAATGTTGCATAATTGCTTGTACGGACGACAATTGAATTACCGCCCGCAGTGAGTGTACGGTTGGTTGTTGCATCAGCAGTAGCCCATGTATTTTTACCTCCGTCAGCAAAATTGGCATTATCAATAGAAACCAGCATACTCAAATAAGCTGAATTATCGCCACCCAAGTCTATCTGGACCGGTTCAGGAATACCTCCCGGAAGACTGTCTCGAAACAGGTGATCAGGAATTAATATTTCAGGCAACTGTCCGATTTTGTTTTCAAATGTATATCCTAACTGAATGAGTCCACCGTAGTCCCCAAGGTACATCCCTTTACATTTTACATAAACTTCCTGGCCTAATTTGTACTCGTTGTAGAGGCTGGTCTTATTCAGCAGAATTTCGATACCAGCTGTTTCGTCCTGGATTACCAATTTCTTATATAGGTTACCTGATTCATCATTGGCTACAACCTTACCTTTTATTATGAGGTCATCACCGATTGAATCGAGCGAACCCTGGTAAAGCGCTTTTAATGCAGAAATGGTTGTATTTGAAGAAAAATCAACGGTTGGGATGTTGATAGGCGGTTCATCAAAGTCGCCTTTTACACAGGCGGTGATTGAAAGTACAACAGCCAGCAGGCTAAGCAGTGTAGTCCTTATAGCAGATTTACTCATGATTATATTGGTGTTTTTATATTATCTGTTTATTAATTATTCTTCGGTATTGTCGGATTAAAACCTGAAACCTACGTTGAAAAAGTATGTCCTCCCGTAGGAATAGTAGTATTTGCCCGGAAACTTATCAATGCCGTTCTGCAGGTATTCATGGGTGTAGTCAAAACGGTTTTGTTCGTATCCGCCGGAAATCAGGCTTGTATTATCCAGTATGTTGTTGACAGAGAAGTTAATATTGATGAAATACTTGTATTTGATGCGGATGGATTTACCGACCGATGCATCAATTGTATAACCTCCGTCAAGCTGCTGCTGCTTTGTAATTACTTCGATGAGCGGATCGCCGGGTCCCAGGTTGGCAATTGCAGCCTGAGTACGGCGCATGGGGTTGAAATCGAGCCACATACCATCATAGTAATTCACATTCAGATCAACAAACCAGTAGTTCTTGTTAAACTTAAGGCCAACGCTTCCGGCAAACTGTGGCGTGCCTCCCATGTAGAAGTTCTTAGCATAAATGGTTTCAGTGGTGTCAGGTTCGGAACCGTTATCGTAATTGATGGTCCCGGTAGGCCTGTTTGTGTACCTGTAGTTACCATAGGATGCAACGGTGACGAGTTTCAGGCTGCTGAGCAACTTGGTTTCGGCACCGAATTCAATTCCCTGGTGGATGCGGTTTACACCGGTCATGGCCATATTCACGAATGTTTCGAGGTCATCGGCATAGAAACGAAGTATTTCGGTATGATCCTTAAAAGAGGTCTCGTAAACAGTGAAACGGGCATTGAAACCAGGATACCTTACAACATAGGAGATGTCACCTGCAAGAATTTTTTCGTTGGCCATGCCAGGCACAAGATCGGCGCCTGTTCTGGGTGAAATGTAGGCATCGCGCAACAGTGGCGGGCGCATAAGGTAAGCCGCGTTGGCTGTAACAAAATGACGTCCTGTAACTTTCCATGTAGCCCCGGCTTTCAGGTTGTAAATGAGTGATGATTGCTTTTCGGATGTTCCGAATGAATTGTCAGTATTCCGGCCATTAAGCATAAAGCCTTCGCGCCAGTATTGTGTTCCTCCGAAAGTTGCGGCAGCATAGTAATCGAAATGCGGGTAATTGAGTTCGAGCAAGCCCCACAGGTTCCCGGTATTACTCAGGAGGTCGTAATCATATCCAAAACGGTCACCTTCTTTGATAATGCGATCGGGGTTGTTAAGGTCGTTCTGCAATTTTTCCTTGTCGGCTTTGAAATCGCGTTCCGAAAACTGGTCGATATCAACCCAGTATTCTCCGCCCAGCAGGTCTTCAAGAGTTTTGTAGTGAGAGCCTTTGTAATGATTCAGTTCAATTCCTCCGCTGAAATTACTGTGTTCGCCGGTTTGCCTGTTGATGCGCGAAGTAAGATACCACTGGTTTTGAGCAGTAACGTTGTTTTCGAGGATATAGCGCGCCTGCTTCCCTTCGAGATTTGCCAGGTAATTTATCTGGTAAAGCTCATCCCAGTTGATCTGGCTGACTGATGGGTCGTTTTTCCAGGCATTGGTTATGGCATTCTGTATAAATGGATCAACCGGTACAGCAGGGTCCTGGCGATAGTTAGGCAAATTGCGGTAATAATCGGGGCGCGGGTCGCTGGAGTTGTACCAGTTGAGCCCGGTTGTGCCGGTTTTACCAAAACTGTAAGCCAGCGAGGTAGTTACCGTTGTTTTATTATCAATAGTCCAGTATTCGCTGAGGATGAGTTTGGGTTCGTTGAGCGTCCTCACGCGGGAATTGCGTTTTTCTCCATTTTGGTATCCCCAGTTGGCATTGTAATAATTTGACCCCACCAGGTCATACACTTCCTGAACAGAGGCTGAGTTCATTCCGCGGCGTGTAGGAGATGCAAAGCCTGTGAGCGCAATGCTGTGCTTTGAGCTGATCTTTTTCTCAACACCAAGAAAGTAGGCATATGCATCGTAGAATGTACCCGGCACATAGCCTTCTTCACTCCAGCGGCGCGATACACTTGCCGAAACTGCCCAGTTGTTCTTCATCATACCGGTGGAGTATGTGAACATGAGACGGTTAGTGTATGACCTGTTAGACAGCGAATAGGATAACTTGGTTTGCTTGCGCTGTTTCGAAGCACGGGTAGTGATGTACGATGAGCCTCCCAGGCTGCCAAATGAGAACTTACCGGGTTGCAATCCGTTGATATACTCGCGGTTGCGCATTACATCGTTGAGTCCACCCCATTCACCCCATACTGCGCGGCCTGTTTCGGCATCGTTGAATGGAATTCCTTCGATAAGCACGTTTTCGTATTCCGAATCGTAACCCCGTGACCGGAAAAACATTGAGCTGAATGTGTACGAAACTGTGTTTACAAAAACATCGCCCGATGAGTGCAGCAGGCTTGAAATGGCCTGATCCTTATCATCGCTTTCACCGCCAAGGGTAATCTCGGCAATACCCGATTCAGCCTGTGTCTGCGATGGCTGCATCTGCAGCTTGCCAACATTAACGGGGCCATTGGCAACTTTCACTGGCATTGTCTGCGGCTCGAAACCAAGCATTGTGATCGTGAGCGTGTAGTCTCCGTTAGCAAGCCCTTCGAGAATAAACGAGCCGTCGTTGCGTGTGTAGCCACTCACGGTGCCGGCTTCTACTGTTGCATGTATCAGCGGATTACCTGTGAGGCCTTCGTTTACTGTTCCCGAAATGCTGAATGTTTGAGCTATTGCCGTCGTAACAGAGATAAAAAGGACGGCAAATGCAAAAAATACCTTCATAGGTTGATTTTAACGGTAATTACTTAGTATGAAATCAGATTTTCGATTTTGTATTGAAAAGGGGGTGCAAAAGAACAAAAAAAAACCGAAATATCAGGCTTTTATTCCAAAATTGAGACAATAATTATCGATCACAAGGCTATCGAAATAATAGGTAAATTTGCCGGCGAATTTAAACGTTACCATGCCTGCTAAATCTGCCATTTTACTCCTGCTCACCGGCATCTGTTTCTTTTTTACAGCATCACCGGCTCGCGCGCAGCAAAAGAAAGTCAAAGTTGCCACCATTGCCTTTTACAATCTCGAAAACCTTTTCGATACTATAAATGACCCCGAAAAGAACGATGAAGAATTTCTTCCGGGAGGAGCTAATAACTGGACATCTGAGCGCTACCTGAAAAAACTTGCCAACATGTCGCAGGTCATTTCACAGGTCGGCAGCGAGTTCACCAAAGGAGGGCCAACATTGCTGGGCCTTTCTGAAATTGAGAACAGGCAGGTTATTGAAGACCTGATAAAAACACCTGCCCTTATCAATTCGGGTTACGGGATAGTTCATTATGATTCGCCCGACAGTCGCGGTGTTGACGTTGGCCTGATTTACCGGAAACGCGATTTTACTGTGATAAATTCTGTATCGGCAAGATTGAATATGCCCGGCGAGCCTAACTGGAAATCGCGCGATCAACTGGTAGTAACCGGTCTGCTTGCTGGTGACACCATCAGCGTGATCGTGAACCACTGGCCATCAAGGGGAAATCTGCCTCCATACCGGGCAGCAGCAGCCAGCCTCACCCGCAGCCTGGCCGATTCGCTTTACAGGGTAAGCAGCAATGCTAAAATTGTGATCATGGGAGACCTCAACGATGACCCGGTGGATGAAAGTGTGAATGTAATCCTTGGAGCCCAGGGCCAGGAGCAAAAGGTGAAACAGGGAATGCTTTTCAACCCTATGTGGAAGATGTTCAGAGACGGTATCGGCTCACTTGCTTACCGCGATTCATGGAACCTCTTCGACCAGACAATAATTTCAGAACCGCTGCTGCATGGCAGAGAAGGGTCATGGCACTGGTATAAAACCAAGGTTTACAACCAGCCTTTCCTTATCAGCCACGAAGGACAGTATACCGGTTACCCGTTCCGCACATTTGCAGGCGGCGCTTATGCAGGCGGCTACAGCGACCACCTTCCGGTTTATACAGTTATCGTCAAGGAATCAAAATAAAGCACTCCGTTACCGGATTGCAGCCTGCCAAAATCTGCTTTTAATCACTCTTTCCTGCTCAGGATACCGGCTTTATGAAAAAAGTGCTCGTGATTATTTCTGCATTACTAAGCCTGTCAGCAACCGGGCAAACTTCAATTTATGAAGCCAGGCAATCAGGTACGGGAGCCACCGTTACTGTCAGCGGAATTGTTACAACCGGCGACGAATTCGGCACAATCCGTTATATTCAGGACAGTACGGCAGGTATTGCCGTTTACAGCAATTCGTTAAGCAGTACCGAACCTGGCCAGAACATTACTGTGACCGGTACACTGAAAGATTATTATAACCTGCTGGAAATAAGCCCTGTAAGCTCCTATTCCGTCAATTCTTCTTCCAATCCCCTGCCCGATCCATTAATTATTACCCCTTCTCAACTTGCAGAAAATGTGGAATCACTGCTGGTAAAAATCCTCAATGTGACCTTTGACCCGGGACAGGGAAGCACCTTCAGCAGCGGGACATATGCATTTCATTCAGCCGGACAGCAGGGAATTATCTATTTACGAACAGGACATCCGCTTATCGGGTCATCAATTCCGGGTGGAACAGTGAGCCTGGTGGGAATCTGTTCTCAATACCAGAGCGACTACCAGCTATTGCCCAGGGGATCAGCCGACATTATTGGAGGCGGGCTCGCTATAACAGAACAGCCTCATGCTGTGAATATTACCACTTCGGAACTTACCATTGCCTGGGCTACCGACAAGGCAGCATCAACCGAGATGTACTATGGAAATACTCCGCAACTTGAACTTGGCAGGCTAGCTGCCTCCGGAAGCTCTGTTAATCATTCAATTATAATTACAGGCGCCCAGCCCTCGGAGTTGTTTTATGCTGAAGTTTTCAGCGTAAGCGGACAAGATACTGTTTTTGCACCGGTAAAGGTCTTTATCACACAATCACTATCATCGGGTTGGATGAAAGCATACTTCACCAGCGATGTAGATGCTTCGTTTGCCACAGGGCCTGCAGCTATTTCGCTCGGGACCAAAGTTGAAGATACGCTCATAGCTTATATCAACAGGGCAAAATATACGATTGATATGGCCATGTACAATTTCACCCTCGACCGCATCCCCTATGCCCTTAACCAGGCGGTGCAGCGGGGTGTTACAGTGCGAATCGTATATAACAGCAACACCTCAAATACTTCTCTGCAATGGGTGCCGTCAATACCCAAAATTCCCAGCCCCGACGGAAGCGATTACGGCATAATGCACAATAAATTCTTCGTGATTGATGCCGAATCGTCCAATCCCGATGATGCCATTGTATGGACCGGCTCTACAAACCTCACCGGCCAGCAGTTGAGCAGCGATGCCAACAATGTGATCATTATAAACGATCAGAGCCTGGCAAAAGCTTATACCCTCGAATTTGAAGAAATGTGGGGGTCGACAGGGACAACCCCTTCAGCCTCTAATGCGCGCTTCGGGCCATACAAAACCGACAACACACCGCATGAATTTATCATCGGTGGTAAAGAAGTGGAAAGCTATTTCAGCCCGTCCGACGGAGCCAACAGCAGGATCATCGAAGCCTTCAATTCGGCATCGGTTAATGCGGATGCTGCGGTTTTCATCATTACCCGGACTGATATCGCCAATGCCATCCAGGACCGTGTAAATGCGGGAGTTGAAGTGAATGTTATCATCGACAGCGAAAGCGACCTGAACTCATATCCTTCGGTCAAAAATGTATTGCTGGGACTCGGTACGCATTTTACTTCCGACAAGTACACATCAGGCCTTGAGCACAACAAATATGTGCTCATCGACAGGAAAGATTCTTCGTCGGATCCCCTGGTGCTCACCGGTTCGCACAACTGGAGCACCAGTGCCGATACCCGTAACGATGAAAATACGCTGGTTATCCATGATCCCCAGATGGTTAACCTATATTTCCAGGAATTTGCATCCCGTTTCAGGGTAAATGGTGGCATACTGGCCATCAGGGAAATCGGGCAGGCTGACATCCAGCTTTATTGCTATCCTAATCCGGCTGCTCAATTTATTGCTATCGGGACCAAAGAGCCAGCGAACTACATCGACGAATTAAGGATTTCTGACATTACCGGAAAGACCATTCTGGTTGAAAACCCGGCAGGAAGAACAGCATCAGTTGACTTAAGTATTGAGCATTTACCTGACGGCATTTACCTGGTTCGCGTGAAGACCCTAAAAGGAGTTTCGGTGCTAAAACTGGTAAAAGGTCATTAAGAACATTTTTCAGAAATTGACCCGGGGTGTTTAATTTTTGAAATTATTCCATACTTTCGTTCTCAAATTCCCATAACCGTGTCCGACAGTCTCGTAATCATTCCTACTTACAACGAGAAAGAGAACATTGCGAAGATGATCCGTAAAGTTCTTTCGTTGCCTAAAGAGTTCCACCTGCTTATTGTTGAAGACAACTCACCTGACGGCACCGGCAGGATCGTTCATAGTTTGATTCCTGAATTTGAAGGCAGGCTTTTTATACTTGAACGGAAAGGCAAAATGGGCCTGGGTACGGCTTATATTGCAGGTTTTAAATGGGCCCTCGAACACGGATACAACTACATTTTCGAGATGGACTGTGATTTTTCGCATAATCCTGACGATCTCATCCGGCTGTACGATGCCTGCGCATCTTATGGTGCTGACATGTCAATAGGCTCAAGGTATGTGAAAGGTGTGAACGTTGTAAACTGGCCCATGGGCCGTGTCCTCATGTCGTATTTCGCTTCAAAATATGTGAGGATTGTAACCAGGATGCCCATCTATGATACCACGGCTGGATTTAAGTGCTACACACGTAAAGTGCTGGAAACCATTGATCTGGATGCAATAAAATTTATGGGTTATGCCTTCCAGATAGAAATGAAATACACAGCCTGGCGACTGGGTTTCAACCTGGTGGAAGTGCCTATCATTTTTACCGATCGTACAGAAGGAACTTCTAAAATGAGTTCCAGGATTTTCAAGGAAGCCTTCTTTGGTGTTATAAGCCTCAGGTTCAAGACCATACAAGCGAGAGCCCGGTAAACTCAGCTTTTTTCCAAAGCCAATTTTGTTTCTTTCGATTCCCCCGGCCTGAAAAATAACAGGTCGATTGTGATTTTTATCCAAACCAGGATGCATGGAACTGCTTTCAACACGCAGGGTTGAATGAATCCCGAACGGAAGGATGCAGGAAAAATATCCGTTGGCGAAAGTATGGTAAAGAAGATAACAAGAATCAACAAAACCAGGTTTTCAATTTTGAATTTCTGCATAAAAAACCAGATAGCCACTCCTGAGACAGCGATGACAAATGTGGGTGACTCGGCCTTGTGATTGAATATGACCATCCACACCAGGACTGAAGAAAGGTACAGAAGCCTGAAAAGGTCATATTTATAAAATTTCAGGCGGATCAACGGAAGTAGCAGAAGGACTGCTCCTGTTGCCAGTTGAAGATTTTTATTCCCGACACCAAACCAAGTCGATAACCACCCTGCGACTGACAAGCCGGTGGATGCGCTGTGATCGTTCTGCAACAAGTGTAACCAACTCTCATATTGCATTTTAAGCTCCGGCCATGAGGTAACCAGCAACGGCAGAAAGAAGAAAACAGCCACCCATCCCGCAGTGTATAAAACCGATTGAAGCTTTCGGGGATAAAACACAAAAAGCAGCAGGGCAACAATCCCGAAAATCTTAATGAACACTGTCGTGACAATAAAAAGCGATGCGGTGTGGGCGCGGCCTTTCTCCATCTCATTAAAGGCAATAATGACAAGGCCGGCGATGAGCCCGTTGCTTTGCGAATTCTGAAGTGAGGTAATCAGTTCGATAATGACCAGGGCAAAAACAAGCAGCTTCTTCCTGTTATCAAGTTTTCCCAGCGACCACAAGGCGAAAAAAAGCACCAACGCATTCAGCAGGTTCCAGAGAGTAAGCCCCGGACTGTCGGGCAGAAGCGCCAGCGGAGCCATGAGCAAGGCGAAAGCAGGACTGTACTTATAATAGTCCCAATGTTCGGCCGGATAAGCCTGGTAAAGATCTTTGCCTTCAGTAAGGTGGAAGTATGATTGCTTGAATATCTTGAAGTTATTATAATTGGTGTATTCTATTCCCCCCGGTTCAAAGGATTTTGGCTCAAGCAGCAGCCGCTGGGCTGAAATAGCAATAACAATAATAACCAGAATTCCGGCAACAAAACCAGGGTGATAAAAAATGCGGATTTTATGTTCAGTCATATTATTCAGGTCCGTCAGCTGCATGAATTTCAGAAAACGAAAGGTACAAACATAGCTGATCTCTTCATGTACTGAGTGTACTCTGCACCAAAATGAGCAGTACATTCTTTCTCATCGCGCCTGGCCGTCAGATAAAAGAAGAATGTGGAAGCCAGCGTTACGACAACTCCAGACCATGTAATGTTTTTCAGCAATATGCCCCAGGTAAGAAAAATCAGCGAACCATACAGCGGGTGCCGGATATATTTGTACAAACCCGTATCCACAAGTTCCGAGGTTTTTTCAAACTGATACAAAGCTTCGTCATTTCTGTGTTTTCCGGGCTTCCCCTTGCCTATCAGGAGCACTGATCCGGCCGCTACATAGTATATTGAAACGGCCAGGAGAACCCATGATATCACCTGGCTGACACTAAACGGATCAGCAAACCAATACCTGTAATTACATGAAAACAACCAGGCCATTCCTTCCCATCCGAAAAATCGGTAGAAACCATGGCTCGCCGGGTTCATCAGGGGTTTGAGTGATATAACAATTAAAGGAATACTGAGCAGCGCAAATAAAAGAAGTTGATTCATGGCTGGGGCTGAATAGAACTGTTGGTGAAACCTGGCAGATTAATTAACGGATCGTTAAGGTAAACGAAAGGTCGGTAATATGTTGTTTTTTAATATTCCGGCCTGTAAGGTCAACCGAATGAATGATTGTAATGATGAAATCTTTGCCGGTTTCGAGGGTCAAGCCGGGATAAAGTGTGAGAAGATACTGCCGGGTATTGTCGTAGAAGAATTTCTGAAAACCCAGGCCAATAGCAGGCTGCAGTTTTCCGTCGAACAGGTAGTACCCTACATCAGCCGACACCGAGATGTATTTTGCTGCTGCTTGTTCAGGCTCAGGAAATGACTGCATACCCTGTATTGAAAAATCAGTGGAGAAAACCTCCGTCGGCGACCAGGAATATATGGCTCCCAAGCCAGCCTGAATAGTATTTTCATCCGATTTCCGGTTCCTTGTGCCATTTCCGAATGGCGTATTCAAGCCACCCATTATTGCGAATGCTGATTTCTGATGTTTATACAACTCATATTTAAAACCCCAGTTTCCAACCGACATATCGCCAGGAATGTTCACCCCGATTTCCATCTTCCCTGTGACACCGTATGTGAACCTGAACCGCAGGGCCGATTCCGCGTAAAGGCTGTCGCCGGATGCGAAAGAATTAATAGTCCTGCCGTCATTGTTCCAGCCTTTTCTGCTCGTCAGGTAATAAAAACCAGGTTCAAACTCAAGCTGGTTCCTGTCAACCGGATCAACACACAAAGAGTTGAGCTTTGATCCTGACAACCCTCCGATTTGCCCATTAGCATTCATTAAACTCATGATAATTAACAGGAGAATGAAGGAACTTCGTAATATCATTTTTCTCATAAATCTTAATTAAACAGTAACAAATATACAAAGGCACATTTAAATACCTTTGTATAAATCAGAATACTCGGCATGGATAGGAAATTTGTCATTAAAAACGCTGCTATTGTTAATGAAGGGCAACAGTTCACAGGCTGGATCATTGTCAATAACGGGATGATTGAGAAAGTAGGGAGAGGTGATTTTCCTGATTTTTTTGATGGTGGTGAGTTTGATGCCGGTGGAAAGCTATGCATTCCCGGCGTTATCGACTGTCATGTGCACTTCCGCGAGCCGGGAGTAACCCACAAAGCCGATATAGCTTCTGAAAGCCGCGCTGCTGTTGCCGGAGGAGTGACATCCTTTATGGAAATGCCCAACACAGTTCCTCAGACTACCACCCTGGAGTTGCTCGAAGAAAAGTTTCGTATTGCATCTGAAAAATCGCTGTCCAATTACTCCTTTTTCCTGGGGGCCACCAACGACAATATCCGGGAAATTGAGAATGCAAATCCACAACAGGTATGTGGTGTTAAGGTGTTTTTTGGCGCTTCAACCGGCAACATGCTTGTCGACAGCCTGGATACACTCCGGGAAATTTTTAAAAGGTCGCCACTGCCGGTGGCTGCCCACTGCGAGGATGAGGCCACCATTCGCAGCAACAGCGCCCTGATGAAAGAGAAATATGGCGACGACGTGCCGGTAACCATGCATCCTTTGATTCGCAGCGCCGATGCCTGCTATATGTCGTCGGAACTGGCCGTGAACCTGGCCGTGCAATACAACACACGGCTTCACATTACCCACCTCTCAACAGCCCGCGAACTTGGCTTGCTTACCAACGAGTTGCCGCTTTCGCAAAAACGCATCACGGCTGAAGCCTGTGTACATTACCTGTGGTTTTGTGATGAAGATTATGACAAGCTGGGGACCAGGATCAAGGTAAATCCAGCGATTAAAACGGCCGCTGACAGGGAAGCGCTTTTGCAGGGCCTGCTCAGCAACAAAGTTGACATCATTTCAACCGATCACGCCCCTCATCTCCTCATGGAAAAGAACCAGGCATATTTTAAAGCACCGTCGGGAACACCGCTGGTGCAACATGCGCTTGCCGCAATGCTTGAGCTTTGGCATAAAGGGCAGATCCCGATTGAAAAAATTGTTGAGAAAATGTGCCATGCACCCGCCGATTGCTATAACATCGAAAAGCGCGGCTATATCAGGCCGGGATATTTCGCCGACCTGGTAATTGTTGATCCTGATGAACCCTGGACAGTGGCACCCGAAAATATTCATTACAAGTGTGGCTGGTCGGCATTTGAAGGAGTTACTTTTCATTCGCAGGTATCTCATACCTTTGTAAACGGAAAACTGGTGTATAGTCATGGCCGGTTTTATGATACGGTAAAAGGAAAACGCTTAACATTCAGCAGGAAATGAAACTCGTTAGAACATTGATTCTGATCTTTTTAGCATCCATTACATTTGCTTGTGGACCTAAAAAAGTTGTGGAAGAAAAATATGAAAACGGCTCGCCGAAGCTTGTAAAATATTACGAAAAAATAAACGGCGAAGAACAGGTTGTGCGTGAACAGCAGTTCTATGAGAATGAGAAAATGAAAATGGAAGGCAGTTATACTGATCAGAAACGGACCGGCGTGTGGAAAGCCTGGTACGAAAATGGCAACCTGTGGAGTGAAGGCGCTTTTATTGACGGCAAGCGCGATGGTGTGGGGAAAGTATATTACGAGGACGGAAAGCTTTTCATTGAAGGCAGCTACGCTGCTGACCGCAAGGTGGGCATCTGGCGCTTTTACGACGAGAAAGGAAACATCATCAAGGAAGCGGACTATACAAAAGGCACTGTTAATATTGAACAGGACTCTATCCCAGGGTAACAACCCGGCTACTTGTCAATAAGATGCCAGCCCGTTAGCTATTAACCATTTCCCAATAACTATTTCCTTCAGCTACTCCTCCAGTTTCAGCACTACGGGCAAGTGGTCGCTGTAACCTCCAAAGTATTTGTCTCCCATAGTGCGGTTTGGGCGCGATTTTCCGTTCCTGTCCTTATGGATAAGGCGGTCGGGACTAAAAATTGAAGCACTTTCAGGTGTACAACGCAGTCCTGCCGATCCTTTTAGCAAGCTGCCCGAAACTATCAACTGGTCAAACATATCCCAATCCTTAAAATAAGTGGTTCCTTTGCCTGCCTTGAAATCGTCGTACAACAAGTTATAAAGCTCTGCTGGTGCATAAGGTGGCCGGGGCTGTTTTGCCGACAGCACTTCACGGATGCTTCTGCTGCCGGGCTCATCGTTAAAATCACCCATGATCACAATGCGGGCTGAAGGATCAGTATCAAGTATATTATCAACCTGCCTTCGGAGCGTTTTTGCCGTTTCAATCCTTTTAAATTCAGTCAGTTCTGTTCCTTCCCGCCGTGAAGGCCAGTGATTGACAAACAGGTGAAGTACTTCACCGCTTTTGGTTCTGCCTTTAACATAGAGAATATCACGGGTGCGGTCACCGGTATTCAGGATTTTTACTTTGAGTGGTTGGGCCGTTACAACGTCAAAAGAAGATTTTTTATACAAAAGGGCGACATCACTGCCTCTTTCGTCAGGACTGTCGAAATGGACAATTCCATAGGCTGCGCTTTTCATTTTGCCTGTTTTTAAAAGGCGCTCAAGCACAAATTTATTCTCAACCTCAGCCAGCCCTATGATATCAGGCATCGCGGGCGAAGCAACTGAACTGAAAACATCTGCCAGGCGATCCAGCTTGGTATTGAATCGTTTGGCTGTCCAGGGAATGCGGGCTTCAGGTGTGAATTCGGTATCATCGGTGCCTGGCGAATCAATCGTATCATAAAGATTTTCAGTATTATAAAACACTATTGAAAGCCCCTGGCCTGATGGCAGATCATTCAGCCGCCCGGTATCAGCCTCATTGTCAGTAATCACTTTCGTTTTATCATCAACGGCAGGTGCGCATGAGAAAACTAATAACAAAAGAACAGGAAACAATAAATTTAAGGTCTTAGTCATAGGTAATTCGGGTAATTGTTCAGCGTGTGAAAATAGTCAAATTCCTTGCCGGCTGGCTGGCTTTATGAATTGTAAGCTCCGGACAAAAAAAAACCGGCTCGGTTGAGCCGGTCTGCGTAGTGTTAAATGCTTTATTTAGCACTGATAACCAGGTATTTGGAGATGCTCCAGAAAGCCTTCTGATCAGTGATTACCAGTTTTTCGATGGGCTTTTCACCTTCAAATTTATAGGAGCTCGAAGGATGTGAAGTAATGAGTGTGGCTTTGGACTTCATGATGGGAATTTCATGAAGCTTGGTAATATCAACCTTGGTAAAATGTTCCATATTCACCAGGTCTTTCATGTTGCTTGAACGGCCGATACCTATAAAACCGCCTTCACGGGTTATGATACCTTTTTCCTTGAGTTCGGCAGTGGTTCCTACCACATAATAAGCCGTATTGAGTTCAGCAGTTTTTTCATCGATCGACTGTTGTTTAGCCTGGTTGTCGGAGCTGAGGTTATCAACTGTCTGGTTGAGATTATCTACCTGCGAACTGAGATCTTTCACCTTTATATCGAGCTTGCTGAGCGATTCTTTGAGGTCGGCGATTTCGAGATCCTTTGATTCAATCTGCTTGTTCAGGTTGTCGATCATGGTTTCAAGCTCAACGATCCGCTTATCTGATTTGCTCAGTTTCGCACGCAGTGCAGCCACCATTTCCTTGTTTTTCTTCAGGAGCAGGTATATCGAATTAATGTCGCTGGTGATCTGATCCTTAGCATTCTGCTTCAGTTCAGTCGTACCATCAGTACTCTTCGAAATGATCATCTCTTTCTGCTTGATCGAATCGAGATTTGCCTGTATGTCATTGAATGCTTTTACGAATTCTATCACAGTTGTATCACTCGTAAACTTGAGCGTAAGAAGGCTGTCGTTTTTTGCTTTTAGCCGGGCGATTTCTTCTTTTTGCTTATTGCAGCTTGTGGTGAGCAAAAGAGCCGGGATGATGAGCAGGAAAATTGATTTCTTCATTGGAAAAATTAATTTTGAGATGAATAAATAACGCTGCAAATATACGATTAATTGCAGGGTTTCGTTGCTTTATCTTCTAACAAACTGGTTTACAGAATCTCAGCCGTTAGAATAGTTACGACAAGTAACAAATATCGGGCCATTAAATTACCTTTGCCTGAAATTCTTCAAATGGGTTTACCAAAAATAGTTCTGAAATCCGGCAAAGACCTGCCGGTGCTGCGTTATCACCCGTGGATATTTTCAGGGGCAATTGATGCCGTAAGCGAAGATCTCAAAGACGGTGATATTGCCGAAGTATTCAACTCAAAGGGCAAATACCTGGCTACCGGGCATTTTCAGGATAGCTCGATCGCCGTTAAAATTTTCACATTTAAACAACAACCTATTGACCGGAATTTCTGGTATTCGCGCCTGGCTGCCGCTTTTGAACTGAGGAAACAGCAAAACCTGGTCACCAATCCCCTGACCAATTGTTACCGGCTGGTACACAACGAAGGAGACTCACTACCCGGGCTTATCATTGACATGTATGACAGGACTGCCGTAATACAGGCTCACTCAGCCGGAATGTACCTGCAGCGTGAAACGTTTGCCGATGTTTTATTACAACTTTATGACAATCAACTTGATGGCATATATAATAAAAGTGCCGAAACGCTTTACAAGAATACTGGTGCAAAGACTGATAACGGGTGGCTCCGCGGCAGCGGCAATGAGTGTATAGCGCTTGAAAACGGTTGCCGGTTTACTATCGACATCGAAGGCGGACAAAAAACAGGCTTTTTTCTTGATCAGCGTGAAAACAGGGCAAAAGCCGGCTCTTATGCAAAAAGTCGTAAAGTGCTGAATATGTTCAGTTATACCGGCGGATTTTCGGTGTATGCGTTAAAGTCGGGGGCTGAAATAGTTCACTCGGTCGATAGCTCGGCACCAGCCTGTAAACTGGCCGAAGAGAATATTGCACTCAATGGAATTGATGGCCTCAGGCATAAGTCCATGGCTGCTGATGCAAGACAATTCCTCGAAAATGCGGATGCCGGCATGTATGACATGATTATCCTCGACCCTCCGGCTTATGCTAAAACCACTGCCTCCCGGCATAATGCCATCAAAGGATACACCGCGTTGAATGCTGTTGCCATGAAAAAGATCGGTAGCAACGGGATTTTATTCACTTTTTCCTGCTCACAGGTTGTGAGCCGCGAACAGTTCAATGCTGCAGTGGCTGCCGCAGCCATAGAGTCGGGGCGAAGGGTGCAGGTTTTGGAGCAGCTGGGACAATCAGGCGACCACCCTATCAATATTTTTCAACCAGAAAGCGAGTACCTGAAAGGGCTTGTTTTGAGAATTGAATAGACTGGAATCTGGGATCTGGAAAGAAGGATCTGGAACGAAGAATCTGGAAAGAATGTCCAGTTTCCAGTCTCCAGTTTCCTAACCATTTCCCATTAACCAATTTCCTCAACTCAATCCCAGCGATCCTTGCTGCTTTTTAGCTTATCAATAAGCCTGCGCTGTTTTTTGGTCGGGCGGCCTATGCCCCGGTCGCGGTATTCGGTGTTGGTTTCATGAATAAGTTTCACGCGGTCGTACTCCTCAGCGGGTGTAAGATCTTCCATAAAATCGGGAACAAGCCTGGCACTGAGCCGGCTTTTGGGAAAATCCTTCACTTTCACCGTTTTAAACAAGGGATTCATACTAATGGTAATAATATCGCCGCACTTAATCTCCTTGGCAGGTTTCACTGAGGTATTGTCCATTTTCACCTTGCCGGCCTTGCATGCTTCGGTAGCCTGGCTGCGGGTTTTGAAAAGCCTGACATCCCACAGCCATTTGTCGATGCGAAGGTGATCATTCTCCATAATTCTGAAGGCTGTTACTTTTTCCGGAAATAAATTTCCATGGGCGCCCCGCTGAATTCAAACATCTCGCGAAGCCTGTTTTCTGCAAATCGCTTGTAGGGATCGCGGACGTATTGAGGCAGGTTACAGAAGAAAACAAAACTGGGATAGGCGGTTTTAATCTGTGTTATATACTTGATTTTCACATCCTTGCCTTTGTACATAGGCGGAGGGGTTTCGGAAAACACCGGCAACAGGGCATCATTCAGCTTTCGGGTAGGAATACGGCGGTTGCGGTTTTCATAGACTTTTACAGCCAGTTCCAGCGCTTTGTGGATGCGTTGCTTAGTGAGCACTGAGGTAAAGACGATAGGTACATCGGTAAACGGGGCGGTTTGCTTGCGGATATATTCTTCGAAATATTTTGTTGAATTGGTCTCTTTTTCTACCAGGTCCCATTTGTTCACAATGATTACAACTCCTTTATGGTTTTTTTCAGCCAGTGAAAATATGTTAAGGTCCTGTGATTCAAAGCCCTGTGTTGCATCGATGAGCAATAAACATACTTCGCTGTTTTCGATTGCCCTGATTGACCGCATAACCGAGTAGAACTCGATATTTTCATATACTTTACCCTTTTTGCGGAGCCCGGCAGTATCAACAAGCAGAAAATCAAAACCATAAGCATTGTAACGGGTGTAGATGCTGTCGCGGGTGGTTCCCGGGATCGGGGTCACAATGTTACGGTCTTTGCCCAATAAGGCATTTACAAAGGAGGATTTGCCGACATTGGGCCTCCCAACAACAGCAAATTTTGGCAAGTCCGGAACTTCGGCTGTTTCGCTTTGTTTGAAAGAAGCCACAATTTCATCGAGCAGGTCACCTGTACCGCCGCCATTGGCTGAAGATAAGGGGAAAACGCCGTCGAGCCCGAGGCTGTAAAACTCGGCAACTTCGTTTACTTTATCAGGAGTATCAATTTTGTTTACGGCAAGGTATGCTTTTTTGCGCGAACGCCTGATCATTTCTGCAACATCCTCGTCCATATGGGTAAGCCCTTCGCGGGCATCAACCATAAAAAGTATTACATCGGCTTCATCAATCGCAAGTTCTACCTGGCGTGTGATTGCCTGTTCAAAAACATCGTCACCGCCAAGCACAACTCCGCCGGTATCGATCACCGAAAACTCAATGCCATTCCAGTCGCTGTGGCCGTAATGACGGTCGCGGGTCACGCCGCTGGTAGGATCAACTATAGCGGCACGTGAGCCGGTAAGGCGGTTAAAAAGGGTACTCTTGCCGACATTCGGCCTGCCGACTATGGCCAGGATATTTCCCATACAATTTCAAAATTTCGCTGCAAAGGTAACCGTTTCTTGCATTGGAAATTGCAAAATGGTATCATTCAGGCAGTTCAACCGCCGGTAAATAATTCGAAAACATTATATTGATACATACATAATATATAGATAATATCTTAAAAAGACTTATCGGAATTCAAAAAAATTGTGTTCAATTTTTTGATTTATAGATTATTGCAAGTCACGAGGAAATAAAATTGCATTTTTTCTGTTTCGGGCATATAACCAATCGTAACAAGGTCTATTAATAATAAACGAAAGGTTATGAGAAGCAGCGATTACTTGCACAGCGACCACTTTGAAGCCGGAGTATGCAGGACAGTAAACGGTCACTCAATTACGTTTCAAACATTCAGGAAAGCAGTAAAATTAAACAGCGAATTAAGAGAAAAGATTCACGACATTATTGACCTGCATTTATGTGAATATGCCTTTCGAAACAATTCAGATATTATTCAGGCAGCCCGTGAAAAGGCTGAAACCGAAAGCACTGAGCTGATGATGAAATTCCTGCGCGAAGGCGGCAATTACCGAAACATTGCTTCCAAACTTCACCGCAACCGGGTCATCAAGTTGCTTGCGCAGAAGGACAAAGCAGAACAGGCAGAACTAATCAGAAAATATACTCACGACAACCGCTCATCCTTTTGTGGCTGCATATAAAGACTTAGAGGCCTGACGACGATAAAAAAACTAAATATTCACTAAAAACACTGCTTCAGAAAACTCCCATTACTCGTTGACTCGTCTCAAAAAGCCCTGCTACCCCTGTGGATGCGGGGTTTTTTTGCTTTCACCATACCTTAAATTTATTTCTTATTTTTATGTCTGTTCTGAGACAGATCAGATGCTTATTTAACGATAAATAGTCCATCAATGAAAATCCCGGCCCTGTTATTCCTCCTGGCATTTCCCCTGCTGCTATCAGCACAATCAATCATCCCTGCTGGTAACCTTGAAAGCCTTTTTTTATTGCAGGATTCAAAATCACGATCGGTCAGCCCCGAAAACTTCACAGGGGAGAAAGGCAAAGGCGGTATGGCAACCCTTGAAAACGGGAACGCTGCATACAATGCCCGCGAGCTCGGACAGGGATGGAAAGTGAATCCCTACGTTGTGATTAAGCCGGGTGAAACATTCACTATGGCCGACATTACGGGTCCTGGAATTATCAAACATATATGGATGACACCCACCGGAGTTTACCGCTTTTCCATTTTCAGGATATACTGGGATGACGAAACAGCGCCCTCGGTTGAGTGCCCGGTCGGAGATTTTTTCTGCACAGCCTGGGGATGGGACAACGAACCGCAGATAAACTCACTGGCTGTTTGCGTGAATCCTAAAAACGGCTTCAATTGCTACTGGCCCATGCCATTTAAAAAGCATTGCAAAATAACCATGGAAAACATGTCGGATGAACGGCTTGTGGTTTATTACCAGATTGACTATGCTGAAACCAAGGTTCCCGACGAAGCAGCTTATTTCCATGCCAGGTTCAACCGGACAAATCCTGTGACTTACAAAGACGATTACACCATACTCGACGGTGTTAAAGGCAAAGGGCAATATGCAGGGACGTTCATTGCTCATGGAGCCAACAGCCCGGGATGGTGGGGCGAAGGCGAAGTAAAATTCTTCATCGACGGCGATGGCAGATTCCCGACAATCTGTGGCACCGGTGAAGAGGACTATTTTAACGGATCATATTGCTACGAAGAACGGGAGACATCTGATACCACCATTGATTATACAGACTTCAGCTCACCGTATTCCGGGTTTTACCATATTAACACAGGCCACAGGGACAATCAGCGCAGGTTCGGCGAATACCGCTGGCACCTGGCAGATCCTGTGCGTTTTGATAAAGATCTGAAAGTGACCATTCAATGCATAGGCTGGCAGAGTGAAGGGCGCTACCTTCCGCTCACCGACGATATGGCTTCGGTAGCATACTGGTACCAGAATGAACCTCACAGTGCCTTCCCTCCGCTTCCCCCGAAAGAGAAACTGGTCATTTTGCCGCCGGCTAAAACAGGCCAATAGTCTAGGTTGTTGTTTTTGTGTTGATTACATCTGATTGAACTAATATTACACTTACCTGGAAATTAAGCGGTAAAGATTTCTTTATACCGGGCAATTCAGTTTGGCATGATTAACAATGCATCCAATAAAACCATTATTTTTGTGCAATATCTTCCTGACGATGCGAGGATTATTAAAAATTTCTGTCATTGTAGTTTTTATTCCGCTCATCCTGCAGTTGTATTCGGCAAGTGAGATAAAGAACTGCAAATGCACTGAACCGACTTCCCTGGAAGATGTACCTTTTTCATTGGTTACCAGCGCCCCTGATCCTTTTGTACTTCCTAATCAGTCAGGCGGCGACCCGTTTCAAACCGATTCGCAGCGCCTCAAACTGCCTGTGATCGAGTGGAAAACTCCGGCTGCAACTTCCTTACAATTACATTATCAATCATCTTTCCCTTTTGATTTCTTTCCTGTAAAAGGTTTCAGGGTTGAACCTATCTTCAAGACTGTGAGGTTTTTAAGATTATAGAATATTCCGGCTTTCAGGCGAATGCTTCAATGCATCGCAAAGTATCAGGTACTGTTATCCCTCCAATATTGTTTCAATTTCATAACAGCATATCGCTGTGTTTATCTGTTTGATTCCCTGATGCATGATCAGAGGGTTTATTCATGCTACCTGAAATTATCCGGACATTCATTCTTTAAGACCAATCACTATGTCAACTCAAAATCAAGACATTAATAACAATACAGATGAGAAGAAAAAGGGTTTCATGCCTTTCTTGCTTGTATTTGGTGGTATAATAGCCGCGCTCATCCTTCTCAAGCTCCTTTTGGGCCTTATCATATAATCAACCAGCAGAAGCAGGAGAGACTCGACATCTCTCCTCTTCTTCCCTACTCAAAGAACCTTAACAAAACTCAAATGAAAAAATCAATTGCATCGGTTTTATTACTGATCTTACCCCTACTGCTACTGCCGGCTACCACATTTGCCGCCACTGCTGCTGTTATGCCTGCCATTTTTGGCATCAGGCTTGAGTTCATTCTTTTTGCGCTAACCCTCGCAGGTGTTGCCATTTTTCATCACAAGACCATGTATGTTGCGCTTATCGGACTCGCTTCCATTTTGCTTGTGAAATATCTTTTCCTCTCTGATTTTTCACTTCTGGAGCATATCACAGGCTCAGCCGAAAAAGAAGGTGAATGGCGCATCCTGCTCAACCTGCTGGGATTGTTATTCGGCTTTGCCATCCTGGCAAAATACTTCGAAGAATCAGGCATCCCCGACTGGCTGCCAAAAGTACTTCCCAACGACTGGAAAGGCGGTCTTGTCCTCTTGTTTGCCATCATGTTTATTTCTTCGTTTCTCGACAACATTGCTGCTGCCATGATAGGCGGCGCAATTGCCATGGTGGTGTTTAAAGGCAAGGTCCATATCGGTTATCTGGCTGCCATAGTAGCTGCCAGTAATGCCGGCGGTGCCGGATCGGTGGTGGGCGATACCACAACAACTCTCATGTGGATTGATGGTGTTAATCCCTTGGATGTCACCCATGCATTTGTAGCTTCTGCCGTTGCATTTGTAATCTTCGGAACAATAGGTTCGATACAGCAGGACAGGTATCAGCGGATTCAGAGAGATGAATCGAAAAAATATAAAATCGACTGGGGAAGACTGTTTATTGTTTTCCTCATCCTGGTTTGTGCCATTATCACCAACTGGACACTTGATTTTCCGGCTGCTGGTGTGTGGATTGCCATCATCATCGGAAATTTCATACGCAAAGCTCCCTGGCAGGAAATACCGAAATCAGTGCAGGGAACTATTTTCCTGATGGCGCTGGTTACCTGTGCATCGCTTATGCCGGTGGACGAACTACCTGCTGCATCGTGGCAATCAGCTTTTACGCTGGGATTTGTTTCGGCTGTTTTTGATAACATCCCGCTTACAAAACTGTGTCTTGAGCAAGGCGGCTACGACTGGGGCATGCTGGCATATACCGTAGGGTTTGGAGGATCAATGATCTGGTTTGGCTCATCAGCCGGAGTTGCTTTATCTAACATGTACCCTGAAGCAAAATCAGTGGTGAAATATGTGAAAAATGGCTGGCACGTTACGGTAGCCTATATCATCGGCTTTTTTGTAATGCTGGGAACTGTGGGCTGGCATCCTCATGCCCCTCATAAGAAACACCAACAGGTGCAAACCGAAGTTGTTGCTGAACCTGCAGCTACTCCAACAGGAAATTGAAATCAGCGCTGATTTGAGAAGGCCACAAGGGATGAGATTCTTCTCGTCCCTTTTTTATATGGTAGCCAGGTCAAGGCCAACCAGTTCATTCTGAACCTTCTCTTCAGGTTTTTTGTTGTGCCTGTGAATCCAGTTCCACGCCCGGCTCACGTGGATGCCTTTTCGCAGAAAGTCAATAAAGCTTCCGATTGCAACAATGATCAGCATCAGGACGATGACGCTTGCCACAAAAAAGATAGCATCGTAAGCACTTCCGGTTGCCCCGAAACTATTCAGGGCAAGCAATACAAAAAACAATGGCAGATACCGTTTCATACGTCAATAATTGATACATATTTGTGTACTACAAATATAGTGTATCCCGATGTGTTTTGTGCTCTGAACCTCAGTTTTATACATTTTTAACTGATATTTCAAAGCGATGCACATGTTGCTATTCGTTGAGCAGTAGAATTTGATTGCTAAAGATTTATAATTTATCCTTTCACTGATCACCAATGAGAATGATCTGGTTCCATAAAACCACCTGACAATGAAAACATTTGCTCAAAGAATAATCGAATTCAACCGGTCGCTCTACTTTAGCGGAGTATTACCGGCCGGTATAAGGATCATGAATCCTTTCAGGGATGATAAGCAGATATTGGAAATTTCATCAGCATTCTACCGGAAATTTTATAACGATCAGCAAACCCGTCATATGATACTTGGAATAAACCCGGGCCGTTTCGGTGCGGGTGTGACGGGAATTCCTTTCACCGATACCAAGCGTCTCGTAACCGAATGCGGAATTTCATACACTGGCAGGCAAACCCATGAACCATCTTCGGTATTTGTGTATGATGTCATCAGGGCATTTGGCGGAACCATAGATTTTTACAAAAGATTCTACATAGGCGCTGTTTGTCCGTTGGGATTTGTGAAGAGTGATCAAAATGGGAATGAAAAGAACTATAACTATTATGACGACCGTGAGCTTACAGAAGTTGTTTCTCCGTTTATACTTGAAAACATTAAGAAGCAACTTGAATTCGGCATCAACAGGGACATTTGTTTTTGCTTTGGTACAGGAAAAAATGAAAAGTACCTGCGCCGGCTAAACGACGAATTTGGTTTTTTCAGTAAAATCATCGCATTCGAACACCCGCGGTTTGTGATGCAGTATAAAGCCAGGGAAAAGCAGCTTTACATTGACAAGTATATTGAGGCATTTAACCTGATAAGGTAATCCGGTAAGATGTTAATAATAAAGCCGTGAGATTATTATCCCCGGATTCTCCCAAAACTATCTCATCTTTTTTAATGCTGCCCTGATCGCTTCTTCAACCAATGGCTCCATCACTTTGTAACCGGCAAGGTTGGGATGTACCCCATCATAGGTAAGTTCCTTTTTCAGTCCTTTCTTTTCATCGGCCATAGAGGTAAAATAGTCGAGGTAAAGATGGTCATTCTCGCCAGCGTACTTTCGAATCCACTGATTGAGCGCATAGATTTTATCAGCCGGTTGCAAACCCGGGTTCCAGGGAAAATCATACGCAGGCAGAACAGAACACATTATTACCTTAATATTGTTTGTTTTGGCAATTTCAGCCATCGAAGCAAGGTTACCTTCGATCATTTCGAGCGTTGACGGACCGGTGTTGCCTGCAATATCGTTCACTCCCGCAAGTATCACCACCACGGCCGGTTTCAGATCGATTACATCCTGCCTGAACCTCACGAGCATCTGCGGTGTTGTCTGTCCGCTTATCCCACGGTCCACATAGGGTTTACCCGCGAAAAATTCAGGGTGCATCTCTATCCAGCCGATTGTAATTGAATTTCCCATAAAAACCACCCTGTTTTCACCTTCTTTGGGCAAACCCAGTTTGGCATTGGCCTCACGGAAACATTCAAGGTTGGGCCAGTCGGTCTTCATGCGGTCGAAAGCGGCTTTTTCATCATCCGTAATCAAATGTTGCGCAGAGGCCAGGGGAGTCATACTTGAAACAAAGGTTAACAGCATTAGTAATTTTCTTATAATCATCATTTTAGTCATCACGATTTGTTAGTTTTCCTTATTTATTTACTTTTTTTGACATCGCTTCCAGAACCCGCTGCGGAGTCATCGGCAGATGATACAACCGTGCACCGGATGCATCAAATACAGCATTGGCTATCACCCCGCCCATGCAGATAATGGCCGGTTCACCCCCGCCCTGCATCGGTTCTTTCTTATCGAGGATAAAGGTATCAATTTTGGGCAACCACGAAAAGAGCGGTAACCGGTATGTTCCGAAATTGGAAGTTATCACATCACCGCCTTTAAATTCAACCTCCTCAGCCAGGGTATATCCCAGCCCCATGGTAATGCACCCTTCCATCTGTATTTTTGCGCCTTCAGGATTAACGCAGAAGCCCATATCCTGCGCACAGGCCACCCTTACAACCGTGATTTGTCCTGTTTGCTTGTCCACTTTAACCTCGGCCATATGGGCAACATAGCTTCCTGCATCAAACCCGCAGGCGATGCCATACCCTCTGCCCGATGGTCCCCTGGCAGGTGTCCAGCCGAAGAGGTCAGCAACAGCTTTCAGCACGCCGGTCATGCGCTCATCTTTTAGGTTTTTCAGCCGGAATTCCAGCGGGTCAATGCCGAGTTTTTGTGCCATGATATCGATCTGCGATTCGCGGGCAAAGGTGTTGGTATTATTGCCCGGTGCACGCCATGCTCCGGTTCCGAAAGGATGAACATTCCGGGCCGAATGGCTTGTCGTTCGCTGATCCGGAACATCATAAACAGTATCCGAACCTCTTGAACCGGCATAGTATTCATTAAAGTCCCACAGCTTAATGTTGCCCGAATGAGTGGTTCCGGATGTTATTTTCACAACTGCAGCCGGCCTGAATGTATCATAAAAGAATTCTTCTTCCCTTGACCAGTGAACCATCACAGGTTTACCACTCAGTTTTGCCAGCCTGGCAGCTTCGGTTGCCTGACGGGCCGGGGCCTTGCCCCCAAAGCCACCTCCTACAAAAGGAGTGATGACCCTTACCTTGTCAAGTGCCAGTCCAAGCTCACGGGCTATAGTTTCCTGTGCTCCAAAGGGTGACTGTGTTGAAACACAGGCTACCAGTTTGTCGGCATCCATCCATGCCAGGGCGGTATGCGTTTCAATGGGGGCATGGGCGACATAGCTGTTGTAGTAAGTGCTTTCAGTGATGAGGTCCGAAGCTTTTCGCCCATCATCCAGCCTGCCGGCCTCATTCACAACCCTTGCTTCAGGATTTGAACAGAGGAGGTAATCAAAAATGCTTTTATCGTCAACTTTCTTCTCGTTGAAACTGTATTCAGCCCTGATACTGCGCATGGCCTTTTCAGCCTTTTCAGGATCGGGATGCAGCACGGCAACCAGGTCGCCGTCTTCGATCACGATGGTGCCATCTGCTTTTTTCGCTTCCGAAACATCAGCCTTTATTAGCTTAGCGCCGTGTGATGGCGGCCGGAGTATCCTTGCATAAACCATCCCGGGCTTATGATAATCGCCGGCATACAGAGCCGAACCGGTAACCTTGCTTACCGCATCGGTACGCTGCAGCGATTTACCCATTAGCTTGTATTCTGAGTAATCTTTCACGGCAGGCTTGTCATCCATAAAACGCTCAATCCTCTTCCCCCGGGTGAGTTCAGGATAGCTGATGCGGCTGCTTTCATGGCCTTTTACGGCAATGATGCCATCGGTAATGAAAAGGTTTTCAGGTGTTGATCTGAGATAGTCGGCTGCAAGGGAAAGGAGCACTGCCCTTGCTTCGGCAGCTGCGGCCAGCATGGCAGGCCCGAAAACTCTTGTGGACAGCGATCCCCAGGTGCCGGCATCATAAGGAGTGAGGTCCGTATCGCCCATCACCATATTCACTTTCTCAAACGCCACATCGAGCTCGTCGGCCAGCATCTGGGCAAGCGAAGTGATGATCCCCTGGCCCATCTCTATCTTACCGGTGAAGCATGTCACCATACCGTCCTCACCAATCCTCAGAAAAGCATTATAGTCGGCTGGCAGAGATCTTCGCTGATCCTCTTCGTCAGGTAAAAGTGCAGTGGCAGTCCCTGATTGAAAGAATATGAATATTCCTCCGATTCCCGCGACGGTAAGCCTGATAAATTCCCTGCGCTTCAGTCTTCCGGTCAGGAATTCGCTGTGCATATTTTCCTGGTTTATGTGGTTCTCTTCCATGATCCTGAATCTTTTTTTACCCGTTCGACATGACTTTGGCGGCTGTTTGGATGGCATCCACAATCCTGGTATGAGCGCCGCAACGGCAAAAGTTGCCATCCATACCATCAATGATTTCCTGCCGCGACGGGTTTGGCTTCCTGAGTAGCAGGCCGTAAGCGTTCATTACCATACCGGGTGTACAATACCCGCACTGCAGCGCATCATGATCAACAAACGCCTGTTGCAAAGGGTGCAGTTTTTCACCGGTTGCAAGCCCTTCGATGGTAGTGATCTTATGGCCGGCAACATCTTCCAGGTAAATACCGCACGAACGTACCGGTTCATTGTCCATGAGCACGGTACAGGCGCCGCAATAGCCCATGCCACAGCCGTATTTTGTACCCGTAAGGTTGAAATGTGTCCGCAATGCCCACAGCAGCGATTGCTCCTTATCGAGAGGCATCGAAACCTCTTTGCCGTTCAGTTCGAACCGTATTATTTCTTCCATAGCTGGTTGTATTGTGAATGTGGGTGTTAAGTTAGTGAAATTTTAAATGTATCATGCCTCTGTCAGTTAGCATGCATTGTGAATGCACCTCTTTAAGCCTGATTACTACTAAAGAGAGAGAGTAAGTTCAACCAAAAACCTGTTAGTATTGCCTTTAACATTTTCTTTCAAACATTAACGGTTGGTGATTGGAGAGAATCCAAAATTGAAAATGACCGCTTTGAGGGCGGCCATTTTCAATTAGTCCATTTTCACCGGAGTGATTTTTTGCAGGCACTTTCAAATGCCGGAAAGCAGGTAATGCTCCCCTTTTACACCGGGGGATAAGGCAAAGGGTTATTCCTCTTTAGCCGGTGGCGTACAGCGGTTTTTCCATTCGGTTTTCATCTTCTCCCTTTCTTCAGGGGTGAGATGCATCCATTTTTCTCTCTGGTAGTAGCCATCTTTTTGGTGTTTGTAATGGCTATGTCCGCCCCTGAATCCGCTGAACAGGATTTTTGACAGCACAAGGATTCCGAGGGCCTGCCAGAAGGTAATGGTACCGAAACCGAATATTGCCGGGAGTAACCAGTTCCACAGCAGCATAACAACGCCGCCGAAGATGAATATTCCGGCTGCAATTGCCAATGGGATGAAAAAAGCTCTTTTAATCCAGAAACCTGCGTCCCTTTCTTGTCCACAACACATCATGATTTTTAAGTTTTAATTGTTAATATTCGTTGTAAATTTCCTGAAGCCGCTTACGCAAATACGCAATTGCGTAACGCTTTCGTGATATGATCGTTTTAATGCTTTCACCGGTTTTATCAGCGATCTCCTGCAGCGTTAAATCTTCCAGCTCATTCCACACAAGCACATTCCTTTGTTTTTCGGGCAATTCATTCAGTGCCTCAAAAAACAGCTCCATCAAATATGCTCTTTCAAATTCTGGCTCGGGGTCAATGGTGCCAATCAGCAGCGTTTCCGGATATACCTTTTCTCCGTCTTCATTTTCGTAAGCAAGATCTTCGAGCGAAAGTGTTTTGTGTTTACGCTTTTTATCGATGATCCTGTTTCGGCTTAACCGGTAAAGCCAGGAACTCAGCTGTTCGATGGGTTCAATGTCGCTTAGAGAACTGAGCCTGTACCATACATCCTGCAGAATATCTTCGGCGTCTTCGTTGTTTTGAACGCGGCTGCGTATAAAACTGAACAGACGATTTCTGTAATTCTGAACAGCATCCAGGATCCTTTGCTGCCGTTGCGCCATCGGTAAAACCATTAATTCGTCCATATACTTTGTAGACGAATGAACGTGAAAATTACTTTAAAGGTAGGATTATTTTTCGTTGAGACTTTCAAAACGGGAGGTGCCCGCCTGCAATGCACTGTTTATGATTGGGTATATGCTGCCAGTTGTTCCCTGAGGCTCAAATCTGGCTATCAGTCGCGGCATAAGCTGCTGTGCTTGTGTTTACTGCAAGAAAATAACCAACAACCATTCTAAATTACAGTTCCGGCATTTACCGAACTGCCTGATAACACTGTCTTTCAAGTATTTATTGGAATAATTACGGATTGTTATTTAGATTTATTCTAAACATTAGTGTCTGCCTGGCTGTTTTTAAAACAATCACTAACCAAAATCAGATTCATATGAAAAAGACATCTATGCTTACAATCATGGCGCTGTTATTTATTGGCAGTGTTTTTGCTCAGCCGGCAGCTGAAAAACCTGCCGTGATTTCCGAAACCATGTATCTCATGCCCAAGCGGGGTATGGAAGACAAATTTGAAGCCGCAGTGAAAGCTCACATCGTTAAATTTCATCCCGACGGGCCTTACAAAGCCGGCCTGAGGAAGGTGGAGTATGGATCGAAAGCCGGCTGGTATCTTTGGGTATTCGGGCCTGCCAGCTATTCTGCACTCGATACACGGCCAGGCAAAGAAGGCGGTCATGAAGCCGATTGGTCATCAACTGTTGACCCGCTGGTTGAAACATACGGTGAAACCCGCCTGTGGGAACTCAACCAGGATCTTTCCTACGGACTGGATTTCCTGAAAACCACCAAGTATGTTGAAGTGTGGAAAGTGGATTTAAAGAAGGGGCAGTATTACAGGTTTAAAGCCCTGGCTGAAAAACTGAAGAAAGCATATGAATTGCTGGGAACGACCTCCTTCGTGGTTTACAATGCTGTTTTTCATGAAGCCGGCGGTCCCGATGTAGGTATTGTGTGGAATTTTAATTCCTACGACAGCTGGGCGAAAGACCCGGGTGTAAAAGACACTTACGAAAAGCTCTATGGAGCCAACAGCTGGCAGAATTTGCTGGATGAATGGAGCGACATAACGGAAGATTTCGATTCGGAGATCAGGAGCTTTATCCGGTAAATATTACCGTGAACAAGCAATGAGCCGGTGGCGTCAATCGCTTTCCGGCTTAATTTTTGCTGTTAACAACACGAGACCTGCCTCAGGAAGAAGAATATCGCAATTGAGGCAGTTTTTCACTCCTTCTCGTTTCACGTAAAAAAAGGTATATCTGCCCGGAGGAAGCCGCTACACCATCAGGTCTGTGTAATGGCTCATTGATACACGCGGCAGATTGTTAATGAATTGTACCTAAACTGTTGATATGTTTTATTGATCCCTTGTTGCAACCGGCACCAAAAGCTATAAATTCGCTTTTCTCTTAAACCCTTCTCACTTCCATAACTGCCACGGTTTAAAATCCATCTTCTATTACGAATAAATCCGGCTGAGTGCGCCGGCTGTGCAGAAAAGAAAGAAACGGAATCATCGAACCCAACCCTTAGAAGTTATACCAGTGGTCAATAAAAACGAGCTCATATTACTTTTAAGCCGGAGAAATATCCGTGAAATCGACCTGCGATATGGTGATTTTGAGTCGGTTGATCTGAGCGAAGTGAATCTCGAACAAGTGAATCTTGAAGGAGTGAACCTCTCGAATGCCAATCTTAAAAAGGCTAACCTGCGTTACTGCAACCTCAGCAAAGCGAATCTCAAAGGCGCCATCCTCTACAGGGCTTTGCTGTGCGGCGCCAACCTCAGCGGTGCCGATCTTACAGAGGCTAATCTCAGCAACGCCGATCTCAGCCAGGCCGACCTGAGAGGCGCCATACTCGAAGGCGCTGACCTTACAGGCGCCAACCTGCTGGGAGCAAATCTCACCAATACTGACCTTTCATTGGTCGACCTGAGCCAGTGCATCAGGTAAATTCAACCAAACAAGCTGCATGAAAAAAATTAAGAAAGCCGCCCGAAAAGCGGCTTATTCTTTTAAATTCAATGGTGTATTCAATGCATAATAATATCAGCAGATCACCCTCATAATTTCCAGGCCACACCAATGTTCACCGCCATGATTCCCAGGCCTAACTCAGCCATAGCCGCAAGACTTTTAGTAAAATAATACCTGCCTCCGATAAATAAAGAGGCGGCAATCGTTCTGTCATGGTTCTTATAATCCGGGTATCCGGCATCATGATCAACCCAATAGTCCAGGTGGTTGCCTAGGGTTAGCCCCGCATATGTGTCGAGCTTTTCGTACAATGGGAAATGTACCAGGCCTCTTACACCTATGTTGCACTTGCTAATTGTTCTGTAATCACTGTAACTGTAGTCTCTTCTGTACCCTCCGTATCCAAGGTATGCGCCTACTCCCAATGCACCCTTACCGTGAAACATTGACAGAATGCCATATTCAAAAGAAGCGGAAACCGGCGGGAATCTGACACTATATGAATGCGAACTATAATCGCCAATCCCATATCCAACGTTCAGCACTTTATCCCCTTTAAGGAAAGAATAGTCCTGTGCCTGCACTGTCATAATCCCTGTGATGAACAGGGCTGAAAGGAAGAATAATTTTGTTTTCATGCATTTGATTTATTTGGGTTATTACCATTTGATTCCCCGGCCGTATTACTGAACCGAAGGTTTATCAATGACGTAAAGTAAAAAAACAGTTCTGTCAGGGAGTTACATCTTTAACACAGCGGACTGACAATCCCGCTCCTTTTCCCGCCTGCCCTCCGCTCATCGCTTCACTGTTGTACGACAGGTAAAACATGTACACCTTACCTGAATAGTCCTCACTGGAACACCACCAGCAAGCGGCATCTTTCAAACTCCTGAATTCTCCGTTGCTATAACGGTATCCCCCGGCCACTGCCGTGAATCCGCTGCTATTGGTAGCACCGGTATTGGGAGCATTCCAATGCTCAGTACCGGCTTCTTTCAAAGCACTTCCTGAAGTCTCGCCACTCGTGCCACCGGCGCCACCCGTTCCACTGGTGCCACCCGAGTATGAGGTAAGGTTATCCCACTCCTGCATGGTGGGTATGTGCCAGCCTGCCGGACAGAGTTTCCCGCTGTTCACAGCATACCAGTTGTAAAGTCCGCCATAAGGATTGCCTGCGGCTGACGCAGCATCATTGCCATACCAGCAGTATGCCCCTGTTGTGTCATTTTGCCATGCGGTATTGTCGTCCAGGTTCAGAATAGGGCTGCCATCATTATAATGTGTCACCCGCAGGTTCTCCACCATCCAAACATAGCTCCCGATTTTTACCGTGTGGTAAACATTGTTATCACGGTCAGTCACAGTGCCGGTATCCTGTGGCGGAGTATCTTCGTCCTTTTTACAACTGCTGATAAAAACGGCTAAAAAGCCAGTCAGTAGTAACGACAGCATTAAAATTCGGTTTACACTTCTCATAATGATCTGTTTAAATAGAATTTAATGATTCCGTGAATTATCATTATTGATGTTTTCTTTTATTTCATCGGGTATCTTTTTTACCTACTCATGGAGAAGCAGTATTTTCTGAATCTTTGTTGCCTTCCCGCTTTTTAAAATGCAGAAATAGATGCCCGGGGCCTGACCTGCTGCATTCCATTGCGCTGAAAATGTTCCCGCACCTTTTTTCTCATTCACGAGAGTTGCCACCATTTTTCCGTTGGCATCGGCAATGCTTAGTGAAACAAATCCCGGCACGGCATTCATGAAATTAATACCGGCTATTCCCCTGCAGGGATTGGGATAAACACTGAGTGCCGGGTTCATCTCCGGTTCATCACCTGTTCCGAACGATGCAGGAACTGATTCGCTTATTGTAACATTGTCAATCCAAACCATTCCCGTCGTCGTCGTTCCTACCATGAATGCAAGCCGGGCCTGATCGTTCACTGAGATTGTCACTGTATCGGTGAAGCTTTGAACCCCGGCATTGAGATGATGCGTTTGATAATAATACAAATGATATGGCGAGGCTGCCTGCTGTATTACAAGCCTGATATCCTTTTCGGTACTGGCTTTGGCCTCATAAGTGACCTTATACTTGCGCCCTTTATACACTGAAAGCCATTGCCACAGTTGGGCATGCCAATCGGTACCGGTAGTCTGGCTGAGAGTAACTTTGCACGAGTTTGGCCCTGAAAGCACCGATCCGGGATCAATTACCACCGAAGCCACGGCTGCATCGTATGTTGAAAGTATCCAGTTCTGTAAGCCATGATCGAATTCACCGTTCAGCGCTTTCTCAACCGGCGAAGGAACCGTGATTTTAAGCTTCGCTGTCTGCTGACTTTCGTTTCCGGCGCGGTCCATTGCCGACACTGCATAAGTGATTGTATCGCCGGCAGCAATATTTTGATCAAACCAGGGCGAAACGAATGAGTAATCAGAAAGCACACCGTGTTTATAAATAATGTAATGCGACAACCCTGAGGGATCGCTCACATTATCCCAGTTTAGTTGAAACGGGAATACTGACTGGTCCACAGTGACTGTCCCCGGCACTGTTGGCGCCGTATTATCTGCCAGTCCGAAGGTTTTCCTGAAATCATGCTCACCTGAAGCATGAAGATATTTTGCCGAGTCCATTTCGGATGCAAAAGCGCCACCGACATAGGCATTCTGCTCTATCCGGGCATCTCCCCAGTTCCACCATTGCGGGTATTGCGACCAATCCCAGTTAATGTAGCTGAATGCTTTTAATCCCGGGTAATTATGAATGAATGTAAAGAATGGTGCAAACCAGCTATTCCAGCTTTGCTGCCCGTCAAGCACCCCCACATAGCGCGGAGTGGTTTCACCTATCATCACCGGTTTGTTATGCGAGTTGGCATCTTCCATGAAACTCTGCGCGTAGGAGTCGGTAAAATGACTTGCCGAGAACAGGTTGATTGCCCACCAGTCAACATAACTGTCGCCGGGATAATAATCCATATAATTCATAACACCGTCCATGGAAAAATCCCACACAGTGGCCGCTTCAACACCGCTGGCACGTATCATGTCTGTTATCCGCCTGAATGCCGCTTTGTATGTTTCGGTCTCGTAGCCGTTCCAAAGGGTACCGTTAAACTCATACCCGATACGGACATAAGCCGGGAAGGCCAGTGATTTTAAGCCTTCGATGAACATCAGAATCTGATCATCGTACAAACCTGCCGCTACATCCTGCTCGTAATGTGATGACGGCGTTCCGTCGGATGCCATGGAAAGCCCGATCTGGGGAACCAGGAACTTATCAGGATGCGACATCAGATCGGCTTTGAGGCCGGTTGACCAGTCGGAAGTTACAGTTTTCACTCCCAGGTATGTCATGTAAATCACAGGCTTACCCTGGCTGTGCATCACGTCCCAGTAATTATTGTATCCGGCAAGGTCCTGTCCTGCACCATTGATAATCCTGCCTTTCGGTTCCAGCATTGCACCATAATCAGTCCGGGGCTGTATTATTTGTGACTGAACAATAAACCCCTGCAACATGAAAAGTAACAAGGTTAAAAAAGCACCTATCTTCATCAGAATTGAATGTCCGGAATCAGTCATCAGGGTCATATTGATTGTTGTGTTAAATTTATGTTCAGACACCAGCAGGATCAGCCGTAGCATGAGGCTAAAATTACCCAACCGGCAGCAACCCGAAAATGTAATTACGCCAGTGGATGCTGTTTATTGATGAAGTGAATGATTTTCTTGATTATCAGGAAAAGGACTAACTAAATTTTGATTTAAATTGGCTCGTCAAGAATGAGTTGTATTATGGACCGTAAACTGAGGCTCGCCCGGACAGGTATTTACATCCTTTTATGGATCATCCTTACTTTTTTCCTGCTCTTTCTTTACTATGACTACTCTGCTCCATTTTACAGGCAGTTGATCTCGACCTTTGTAATAACAGGGCTTTCAGCCTTTCCGGCATATTTTGGAGCCAAAGTACTGGTACCGCGATATTTATATCAGAAGAAATTCGGGACTTTCATCAGCGCCATGGCGCTCATGGCCATTATCAGTTCTTTATTAACCTTTGTGATCGGCGGGGGACTATATTCATTATTAAGTGAGAAGCCGCTAATTTTAAATACAAGGTTTATCATAATCATAGCGCCGCTTATTTTCATCATCAACAGTGTTGTGATCATCACGAGCTCTGCCATCAAAATAATTACCGACAAGTTTGGCATTGAACAGGAGCTGCACAAGGCGGAGAGTGAAAAAATAAGCAATGAACTGTCGTTTCTCAGGGCACAAATCAATCCGCATTTCCTGTTCAACGTATTAAACACCATTTACTTCCAGATTCAGAAGGAAAACAGCGGGGCCAGGAGCTCTGTTGAGAAATTTTCGGAGATGCTGCGTTACCAGCTCTACGACTGCAATACCGATATGATTGATATTGCCAAAGAGCTGTTGTATATACGCAATTATGTCGCCATTCAGCAGTTGCGCATGGAAGAAGGCACCGATCTGCAAATAGATATTCGCGAAGACATCAGCTCTTTTAAAATAGCCCCTTTGCTCATCCTGCCATTGATTGAAAATGCCTTCAAATTCATTTCAAATCATAAAGATCCTTCACAAAACATGCTGCACATTTCCATCAGCATGTCACCCGAAAAAGAGCTGGTAGTCAGCGTGATGAATACGTTTAACAAGACTGACAGGGACATGCGCTCGTCGGATTCAAATGGCGTCGGACTTAAAAACATGCAGCGAAGGCTGTTGCTGCTTTACCCCGGAACTCATTCGCTCGTGGTCGCCGAAAACGGAATCATTTATGAAACAACCCTCAGATTACAGTGTCATGATTAATTGCCTTGTAGTAGATGATGAGCCCATTGCCCGCGAAGGGTTGCTGGAATACATCCGACAAATTGAGTACCTGAATCCTGTAGCGCTGTGCAAAAGCGCCCCTGAAGCTGCGGGAATACTTCAGAAGAGCAGGATCGACCTGATTTTTATGGACATACAAATGCCCAAAATCACCGGCATTGAATTTGTAAAAGCCCTGGCCAACCCGCCATTGATCATCTTTACGACGGCCTATTCTGAATATGCCCTTGAGAGCTTTGAACTGGATGTGGTTGATTACCTGCTGAAACCGATATCGTTTGCACGGTTTCTCAAATCGGTGGAAAAAGCGCAGGCATATCTTAATTCCAGGGGACCCGGGCAGGAAGCTGCCGATGACTTCTTTTTCATAAAATGCAATGGCAAGATCGAAAAAATAACCCTTTCGGACGTAGTGTACATCGAAGCGCTTTCGAACTACGTGATTGTTCACACGCGGCAGAAGAAATACATTACATATCTCACTTTTTCAGGGATTGAGGCACAGCTTCCTTCACAGAATTTTGTGCGTATCCATAAATCGTACCTGGTGGCGCTTTCAGCCATACAAACCATTGATGGCAATGAAATTATCACTGCCGCCGGGAGGCTGCCGCTGAGCAAAAATCACCGCGATGACGTTATGCGAAGAATTGAATCGAAACTATTCAAGCGATAGAGCGGTGAGGGTTCAATTATAAGTGTTGAATGATGAACGCTAAATGATGAAGTGGTGAAGGGAAGGAGGCAATTGATCCCAATAGCTATCCGGTCTAAAAAATCAGAGCACCTTTCTTAATGGAGTGGTGCCTGCGCTAGTGGCACAATTGTCAATTGTCAATTGTCAATTGTCAATTAAATTTAAGCTTGATGGTTATCAGGAGTAGAAGCCAGGGG
>DAONEL010000003.1:42686-55328 GCA_035403045.1 Bacteroidales bacterium | reverse complement strand
GCTAACCAGTTGAAAGTAAAGGTAAAAATGATTCACTCCGAGAGTATCAACAGCGGGACAGTGAAACATTTTCTGAAAGATCTGGATGGAATTCTGGTAGCTCCCGGATTTGGAGAGCGTGGAATCGAAGGCAAAATAATGTCCATTAAATATGCCAGGGAAAACAAAATTCCCTTTCTGGGTATATGCCTCGGAATGCAATGTGCCGTAATTGAATATGGCCGCAATGTGCTCAAATTTGAAGATGCTCATTCTACTGAAATGAACCCGGCTACTCCTCATCCTGTGATCGACATTATGGAGGAACAGAAAAAGATAAGTAACAAGGGCGGAACAATGAGGCTGGGGAGTTATCCCTGCACTATCAAGCCGGGTACAAAATCATTTGAGGTTTATGGTACAAGCGATATAAAAGAACGGCATCGTCACAGGTTTGAATTCAACAATAAATACCTCGATGATTACAACAAAGCCGGAATGATGACTGTGGGGATCAACCGACAGGATAACCTTGTTGAAATGATTGAGTTAAAAGATCATCCCTGGTTTATCGGGGTTCAGTTCCATCCTGAATATCGCAGCACTGTGGCATTACCTCATCCTTTGTTTGTCAACTTTGTTCAGGCAGCCGGATTATATCATAAGACGGAGATAAAATAGTTTCAGGGTCTTCATAAATAATGCTTTCATTTCGGGGAGTGCTGCACCTTCCCTGAAGATAAATTCCTGTATCTTTGCGCCCTCATTTAAGTAAACTGAAATTTAATTCATGAGTAAAAATAATATCATCGGGCTGGTAATCATATTTGCGCTGGTAATCGGCTACAGTATATGGATGTCACCGTCAAAGGAAGATATCAGGAAAGCAAAACTACAGGCTGATTCAATAGCAAGGGTTGAAAGACTTGATTCGATTGCAAGGACCACTCAAAAACTGGTTGAAGATACTTTAAAGAAGGTCGCTATTCCGGTTAAACCGAATGATTCGTTGAAGAAAGAACCTGCATCATCAGAGGTTTACGGCTCATTTGCCAATGTAGCCAATGGTTCAGAGAAATTTTATACGATTGAGAATGAATTATTAAGATTAAAAATTTCGGCAAAGGGCGGAAGAATTTGGTCAGCTGAATTGAAGAACTACAAGACTTATGATACGCTGCCTTTGGTTCTCTTCGCAGGAGACTCAAACCGTTTTGACCTGGAATTCAATACTGAGGACCTGAAAAGTATCAACACGGGAAACCTCTATTTTGTGCCTTCCCCATCGTCGGCGCTTCTCGGTGATTCAGTAAGCATTGCCGGAAAAGATTCAGTGCAGTTTGCCATGAGAATTTATCCGGGATCAGACAGCACAGGTGCCGGCAGTAAATATATCGAGTATGTCTATACATTAAAGAAGAACGAATACATGATCGGCTACCAGGTGCGCCTGGTTGGTTTAGGAAATACCATTGCCCGGAATACCCGAGACATCGCCATAGCCTGGAGCACTGATATGCTGAGACAGGAAAAAAGCTTCAAGACAGAGCTTAGCCAGGCAACCATTTACTATATGGATAATACAGGGGAAGTTGACAATCTGAAGGAAACAAAGGATTCAAAGGAAAGGATAACTTCGGCAGTAAAATGGGTTTCATATAAAACACAGTTTTTCTCTGCATCATTTATTGCCAATGACGCTTTCAGCAGCGCAGATATAGAAACATTATCTTTTAAGGAGAACAGCGAGCGCAAGCTGAAAAATATGAAATCGAATTACCTGCTATCCTATGACCCTTCTAAGAATCAGCAGTATGATTTGAAATTCTATTTTGGGCCAAACAAATTCAGGACACTCAAGAAGTATGACCTGAACCTGGAACGGCAGATTCCACTTGGATGGAGCTTCAGGCCGATAGCATGGTTCAATAAATATGTTGTGGTATTAATCTTCAACTGGCTTGAGAAATACGGGCTTAATTACGGCCTTATCATTCTCATTATGACCATCATGCTGAAGATAGTGCTCTTTCCTATTGCATATAAAACCTATATGTCGTCAGCAAAGATGCGTGTGCTTAAACCTGAGGTTGACGAAATTAGTGCCAAGTATCCGAAGCAGGAAGATGCCATGAAAAAGCAGCAGGCTACCATGGCGCTCTATAAAAAGGCCGGGGTGAACCCGATGTCAGGCTGCGTGCCGATGCTCCTGCAATTCCCGATACTGATTGCGATGTTCCGCTTTTTCCCGGCATCCATTGAATTGCGTCAGCAGTCGTTTCTATGGGCACATGACCTCTCGAGCTATGACAGTATTTATAACCTGCCTTTTAATATACCGTTCTACGGTGATCACATCAGTTTGTTTACATTGCTCATGACCATCTCAACCATCATTTATACGAAGATCAACAACGATATGATGGGATCGACCAACCAGATGCCGGGCATGAAAACGATGATGTACCTTATGCCGGTAATGTTCCTGGGATTCTTCAACAATTATTCAGCCGGCCTAAGTTATTACTACCTGCTGGCTAACCTTTTCACATTTGCTCAAATGTGGCTTATAAGAAGATTTGTTGATGAAGCCAAACTCCACGCGCGTATCCAGGAAAATAAAGCAAAACCGGTCAAGAAATCTTCGTTCCAGCAACGGCTCGAAGACATGGCCAAACAGCAGGGCTACAGAGGTAAGAAATAGGAAATAGGAAATAGGAAACTGGAATCTTATCCCGATAGTGATAGGGACTGGCACCTGGCACCTGGAACCTGGAACCTGGCACTCTGACCCTTACGCTGAGATTCCCTTCAATTTTGAAAGAAATAAATTCATTCCTTTAAGTTTTGCCTCATCAAGCGGGTAGTCAATTGCATTTTCCAGGTAATTGTGTAATTCCTGCTCGCTGATTATCAGGTTGTTTGCTAGACTTATTGATTCCTGTTTGTGTTCAACGCCCCATTTCAATGCCGATTCAAAAGCATTCAGAAAGTGTTCGGGTATTTCTTTAACCGAGATCCAAACGGCAAATACAAACGGCAGGCCTGTTAACTTAATCCACTCTCCGGCAAGGTCGTAACAATATTTATACTGGTTGCGGAGCCAGAATGTTTTATCGCCGATTGCAACCATACCTTCGCCGTGGCTGAGTTTATTATTGAGGTTTTTAGAAGGCACCCATTCAGCATCAATGTTCCAGTGTTCTTTCGCCAGAACTTTCACCAAAGTCACGGAAGTCCGGCTGTCAGTATCCAGATAGATCCTTTTGAGGGAATGCAGTTCGGTATCGGTGAGCAAAATTACTGATTGAACATCACCTGCCGCGCCTATACAATATTTGCTGATGATTTTGTAATCAGGTATAAAAGGCAGAGCCCCAACAGGGATCAGCCCGAGGTCAGCTTCATGAGAAATTAGTTTACGGGCACATTCCGAAGGTACATTCAGGCTTAGTTTATAACCGGTGAGAAGCCCTGAGCGATTGATACCGTATATAAAGGGCAACGTGTTGTAGTAGCTGACAGCTGTAATTCTTAATTGTTCCATAGCTTCGAAAGTAGCAAATATTAACGTAATTGAGAACTAAAGGTTGAACTTTAAGCAGAATATTCATAATCAATATCTTTAACCGGCAACTGATTGTTTTAAAATAAATTACTACCTTTGCACCCCAATTTACAGGTAGGCTGTACTTATATTCCGGAAAATAATTACTTCATATCTGTTTGTAAAACAACAACATGTCAAACCGGCTATCCGGAAAGCCACATTTATTACTACCATTTTTTTATGAACAATGACGTTAACGTCAATGACGAACTGAAGAACGAAGGTGAAATCGAAAACACTGTAAATGAGAGTGTTGAAGCTGTAGCCGAAACAACCGAAACCCTGGCAGAAGAAACTGCTGAAGTTGTTGAAACTGTTGAAACTCCCGTTGCAGCAGAAGTTGCTGTAGAAGAGCCAAAAACTGTTGAAACTCCCAAACCTGCAGCAGAACCAAAACCGGAAGTACCAGTTGAATTCGACTGGAATTCAATCGGCAAAAAACACGAAGCATACCCGGCAGCCGAACGATCACGCCTTGAAGCGATTTACGATCAAACCATGAGCTCAATAGGCGACCATGAAGTGGTTGATGGCCTTGTAGTTGGCCTGACAAACCGCGAAGTAGTGGTTAATATTGGTTTCAAATCCGACGGCGTGATTCCTGTTTCGGAAGTTCGTTATAACCCTGACCTGAAAGTTGGCGATACTATTGAAGTATATGTTGAAAACCAGGAAGATATGGGCGGACAATTACAATTGTCGCACAAAAAAGCTCGCATCCTTCGTTCATGGGAACGTGTAAATGAAGCATACGAAAAGGGCGAAATCATCAATGGATTCGTTAAATGCCGCACCAAAGGCGGTCTTATTGTCGATATTTTCGGAATTGAGGCTTTCCTCCCGGGTTCACAGATCGACGTGAAACCTATCCGCGATTACGACCAGTTTGTTGAAAAAGTGATGGAATTCAAGATCGTGAAGATCAACCAGGAATACAAGAACGTGGTTGTTTCACACAAGGCGCTCATCGAAGATGAACTTGAAGCCCAGAAGACTGAAATCATCAGTAAACTTGAAAAAGGCCAGGTGCTTGAAGGAACTGTTAAAAACATCACATCATACGGCGTATTTATCGACCTGGGTGGTGTTGACGGCCTCATCCACATTACCGACCTTTCATGGGGACGTATCAATCATCCTGAAGAATTTGTTCAGCTCGATCAGAAACTCAAGGTGGTTATCCTCGATTTTGATGAAAACAAGAAACGTATTGCTTTGGGTCTCAAGCAATTATCAGCTCATCCCTGGGATTCGCTCAGTGCTGATCTCAAAGTTGGTGACAAAGTTAAAGGCCGCGTAGTGGTGATTGCCGATTACGGCGCATTTGTTGAAATAGCTGCCGGCGTTGAAGGTTTGATCCATGTTTCGGAAATGTCATGGAGCCAGCATCTTCGCACCGCTCAGGACTTCCTCAAAGTTGGAGACGAGATCGAAGCAGTTGTTCTCACCCTCGACCGCGAAGAACGCAAAATGTCACTCGGAGTTAAACAACTCATCCCTGATCCCTGGACGGATATCCTCAAGAAATACCCGGTTGGTTCGAAACACACTGCTACCGTTCGCAACTTTACCAACTTCGGTATTTTTGTTGAACTGGAAGAAGGTGTTGACGGCCTTATCCACATCAGCGACCTTTCATGGAGCAAAAAGATCAAGCATCCAGCCGAATTCACCAAGGTTGGAGAAAAGATCGATGTTATTGTTCTTGATGTCGACGTTGAAAACCGCCGCCTGAGCCTCGGCCACAAGCAGCTCGAAGAAAACCCCTGGGATGTATTCGAAAGCATTTTCACTGTAGGATCAGTACACAAAGGAACAGTTGTCAGCAATGCCGAGAAAGGTGTAGTGGTTTCCCTGCCTTACGGTGTTGAAGGATTTGCACCTTCGCGTCATATTCAGAAAGAAGACGGCTCACAGGCAAAGATCGACGATACCCTTGATTTCAAGGTAATAGAGTTCTCGAAAGAAAACAAGAAGATCATCCTTTCGCATTCACGTATTCACCAGGATGTCAAACAGGCTGAAAAGGTGAAAGAAGACAACGAAAAGGAAAGCGCCGAAATGAGCACCAAACGCGCCGTGAAGAAAATCAAGGACAATCTCGAAAAGACCACCCTTGGCGATCTCGACGCACTTGCAAACCTTAAGGCAAGCCTCGAAAAGAAAGAAGGAGAAAAGAAATAATCCTATTCTTTTGATAAATATGAAACCGGGTTGGCAACAACCCGGTTTTTTTTATTTTAGCCATTAGAATTTTCGCTTATAAAGCTGATGCTTAGTATTCAATAAAAAATCGATAACATGTACCTGGGTTTTGGGCTGCAAAGATGGATTTATCATCAGAGACCCCGTAAAATCTTTACAAGGGTTAAGCCGCCTTTACCTGTTGAGGACGCTGAACTTCTTACAGGTGCCGGGCCTAATATTCCTGAATTGCCTGGTATAATTGCTGAAGAAAATATTGAAGTCTTAAAGAAAGATACCAGAAGAAATAAGGTGATCAATCGTATACTTTTATCAATTTTTGCTGTTACAATAACTGGCGCATTAATCTTTCTCCCGGTTAGGTTATATGATTATTTCAAGACAACGAATGCAAAATCTGTACAACATGATAAGGATGCAGAAAAACAATTGAGTGACGCAATGTACCGGTATGGCATCTATTTACTCAAAGAAGGTGATACAACAAAGGCAGCGGCCCAATTTGCAGAGTCATTAAAGTATAATCCAGGCAACAGGCACGCAGACAGCGCTTTGCGCAAATGCTTTAAATAACAGAATATTATCTATGAACATTTGAGGCTCGAAAAATTAACCATTGATGATCAGATTCTCCGTAACCATACTTGGAAGTAGTTCAGCGACTCCTACAAGCGAACGCAACCCGACTTCGCAATTGGTAAACCACCGCGACAAGTTGTTCATGATCGATTGCGGTGAAGGTACACAGGTCACAATCAGGAAGATGAAAGTTCACTTTCAGAGGATTAATCACATATTTATCAGTCATTTGCATGGAGACCACTTTTACGGCCTGATCGGACTTATTTCGTCCATGCATTTGCTTGGACGCGATCATGAACTGCACGTTTATGGCCCTCCTGAGTTGAAAGAAGTAATTGACATCCAGCTCAGGGTGTCGCAAACCACCCTCATCTACCCGCTGATTTTTCATGCTACTAAATGCGAAAAACCGGAAACCTTATTTGAGAATAACTACCTGGAGATAATTTCTTTCCCTTTAAATCACAGAATCCCTACAACTGGTTTTTTATTCCGCGAAAAGGCTGGGTTGCGGAAAGTCAACAAAGAGAAGGCCCTCGAAATTAAAATCCCAGCCTGGGCATATGAAAGAATCAGGAAGGGAGAGGATTTTACAGATGATAATGGCTTGATCTATCACAATTCTGTATTAACAATTGATCCGCCACCTCCCAGGAGTTATGCCTATTGTTCAGATACAGCATATTATGAACCTGTTATTCAGTCTATTGGAAATGCTGACTTGCTATATCATGAGGCAACTTTTATGAATGACAGGGAGGCCAATGCTATTGATAAATTTCACAGCACAGCTGCACAGGCAGCAAAAATTGCATTGCAAGCCAGGGCTAAAAAGCTTTTAATCGGCCACTTTTCAGCCAGGTACGATGAACTGACACCTCTGTTGAATGAAGCAAAAGCCGTGTTCGAGGAGTCGTACCTTGCTGAAGAAGGAATGACGTTCTCGATCCCGCAACTTACCTGACGACAATTTCATCAACAAACACCCATGAATCGCCACCTGCCGAAGGATGCCAGGCAGGCAAAACCTTTGTTCCGGCAACATTGAATTTCACGAAACGGATTTTCCCGGTACGATTGGTATAATGAAAATCCCGGGTGACTTCTTCATTTCGCTGATCTCCTGTAACGGTTAGTTTCCCAATTTCCAGGAATTTCTTTCCATCCGCTGATACCAGGCAGGTGATCGATGCCGGATGAAGAATCCAGCTCTTGGGATCGTATAAGGTGCTGATTGAAATGTCTTTAGCATCAGTTTCTGATCCAAGGTCAAGGGTAAGTGTAAAATCTTTTGCTTCCCAGCCTAACCAATGCGCTTTGTAATCATTGGCTCCTTTCACACCATTGGTAAGCAAGGCCAGGTTACCCTCCCCGTATTTGGCCGCAGGCAAGGGTTGTGCCGTGACATTCTTCCTGAAAGCCCGGTTACCTTCAACCTGAACATCAATAAACCGTTTTGTGGCATTATAGTACTCCTCAGGCTTAAGCCCGGATTCATTTAGCGGACTGACATTGTTTTCTTTACAAATCTTGTAGAAGTTTTCCACTAATTGTTTCATTTCTGGCCGCAGTTCGAATGTTCCGTTCGATTCAACATAAAATCCCCTTGGTCCGAACATATCATTCTTGCCGATTTCGATGGCTGCATATTGGATGGGCAAACAGTAAATCTGCACTCGTTTCAGTACTTCAGAATCTGCCCTGACAGCATCTTCAGCTTTATTGAACAAATCGTTATACAGAGCCATGTTTGACGCCGAAAGGAAAGTATTGGCGTGAGACACCGGATGCCCGTATATGTCAAGCCATTCGCCTGTGCTCTTAATTTCAGTGGTAAGCCTGTTGATATACTCCTGGATAAATGGTGCAGCTTCAGCAAAATATCCCTTGACAAATTCCCGGATGACTGAATCAGCATTGATATTTGGATTCCATAAAAGCCTGGCTATCAAATAACTTTTCAATTCTGACATTTCGTGGCCAGTGCCGGTATTGGATTGCTGGAAATGTTGATGCGCGCCGTTATTGGTAAGAAACTGCAGGTTTGGTTGCAGTACATGCAGGTTAGGGAAAGGCGTAGTTGAATGCGAGAAGTTGACTGTGTAATCCCACAGGTAAATGTTGGAAGCAATTTTGCCCCAGTCAGCAATATCTTTAACAAATGACCGGCTTGTTGAATCCTCCGCCATAGGCTTGCTGCGGTTAAGCTCGATTGTGCAAAGCATGATCTGAACATTGGGCATAGGTTTTGTGACTTTTGGCGCTTGTCGTGAAAACTGGTAGGCGAGGGTTGAGATCACTTTATCAGGGAACTCGGCAGCCAGCCTGTTGACGAACCGGATTATTGGCCCTGCAGGAGATCCTTCTTCGTTTATAATCTTCATACATTTATCACAATGACAGTATGAGAAGTTGTCGTTCTGGCTTACTGACCAAACTTTCTTGTCAGGTTGAAGCGCCATATCGGCCCTGAGTTTTTCAACCACAATTTTATAAACATCGTCATTGGTAAGACATAGCTGATCTTTTATGCGCTTTCCATTCATGAATGAATAGTACTCTGGATGTGTGGTAAAATAAGTTTCCCAGGGCACTAACTTATTGAATGTGTGTACATAATATCCTTTGGCAAACATTTCGTCAATTGAATTCAGCCTTTGCCAGTCGCGGTACAGTGTGTCCTTTTCAAAATTTCCGTGTACAACCCTGAAACTATTGGCCGGGTTATCCACGTGGTACATGGGAGGTATGCTAACCGACTGATAATGAGGAATCACTTCGACACCGGGTGCATACATCCGGCATCCCAGGTAGTGTTCGAGCAATTCCACCACTCCGTAAATTGATCCTTTACCACCTCCACTTTCAATGAAAACATTTTGGTTGCTCGTTGAGATGATATAGCCGTCCCTGGTTAGCGATTCTTTCTGTTTGGTCTTTTCTTCAGCCTCCCATATAGCAATGAAACTTGCCGGTGGGTTTACCTTCTCGGTTATATTAAGCCGGCAACCTGAAATCTTACGGATGTAATCCTGCAGCATCAAGGCGGCGGTTCTATCAGCTGGTGAAGCTTTTGGCGAGATAAGTATGCTTACCAGCGGTTTCCCGTCATTTACAATCTGAACCTTCGTTTGCTTCTGGGCAAAAGCGAGGGATACGATTGCAATCATGACAACTAACAAGGTGTGACGTAACATAATTAAGGGTTTTTGCAATTATTTAATCCGGGACAACTGGTGAAATGGTCATTCATAGAGTTCGACAAATTCATAGGAATTGCCGGTCCATTGCATGAATCGCCAGAAATTAGTCCCGCTAACGAGTATCGAAGCAGTATTGAGGCAAGGGTGAAAACTCAGTAAGCGGCTTTCATTCAGGTTCTTGTCAAAGAAAACGTGAACGTGATTTTCTGCATCGTTGATCAGGCAGTATGGCGAAACTGAGCCGGGCATCACTCCAAGGTATTTCATCATCCGCTGCTCGGAGGCAAATGTAAGTTTCCCTTGTTTGAGCCTTTTCTCCAGGTCATGAATACCCAACGGATGCCTGTGATCCAGCACAACAAGGTAATGCCTGTCGCCCTTATGATTCCTGAAGAAAATATTCTTGCAATGAGTGGCATCAATATCTTTCCAGTATTTCATGGCTTCCTCAATGGTTGGAGCAGGAGGATGCTCATGGTATTCGAAAGGTATATTCAGCTCATTCAGAATACTATACAGTCTTGGATCGCCATTCATCTTCAGGGGCTTAATGCGGACACTATCGTCAGGTAATTCAATTTCAGGATGGCTTTTTGATTATAAAGGCCTGATTTTGATGTTTCTGAACCATATAGGGCTGCCATGGTTCTGAAGCCCGATTGCACCTTCTTTTGCCTGTCCATAAGCAGGGTAGTCTTTCCACTTGCCTTCCACGCGCAACTTGTTCCAGTTATCATCCCAGGCAGTGAATTCAAGTAGTTTGGCGCCATTCAGCCAATGCTCCACATGCCCTTTATTGAAAATGATCTTCGATGTGTTCCATTCGCCTACGGGGTTAAGTTTTTTAACGGTAGTATCTGCCAGGTGCATTGCATAATCAGCGCCTGTTTTCTGCCATTCCTCAAGTTTTTCAGGCCAGCCAAGATCGTCAATAAGCTGGTATTCAGGACTGGTTTCGTAAGGATTGTCGAAAGCTGTGTCTTCAACCACATGATAAAAAATTCCGCTGTTTCCCTGGGGTGAAATCTTCCAGTCGAGAGTAAGTTCAAAATCAGAAAATTTCTTGTTGGTAACGATATCGTAACCCATACCTCCGCCTTCGCCCTGGCAGAAGAGTTCGCCATCCTTCACAGTCCAGCGTTCACCGCAACTGTCGTGGTTGTAGCCTTTCCAGCCATCCAGCGTTTTTCCGTCAAATAATAGCTGCCATCCGTCTTTTATTTCCTGTTTGGTGAGCATGTTGTTCTGTAAAGGTTTCTCTTTCCCGTTCTGGCATGATGCCACGAGCAGCGAAAGAATCGTAATCAGAAGTGCTGTACTTTTCATTTTGTTGATTTTATTAATTGATTTGAAGTTATTGCTGAAATTAACCTATTCGTATCCCAAAACCCATGACCACTCGGTAGAGCAGGATCATAAGCAGGGCTGTTATAATCGGTCGCCAGTGAATATTAATAGATTTATCTTGTTCCTCAAAAAAGTAAGGCGGGAATTTGCTTATTCCCCACCACAAGGGAAGGATGATAAGGATAGGGGTAAGCAGCAGCAGCAACTCATATAAAGACAATGGGAACCGCAGCAATACAAGTATTATTGTTCCCAGGATATATGGCAGGAAAAACTGGTACTTTCTGAACTCTGGACGCTTTTCTGATGACAACGAATTATAGTATGTGTTGGCAGAGTACAGGAATGGTTTAGTCATCAGGGAACCTGTAGCCAGCATCATAAAAAGGCTGATAAACAGGATGATCATTTTGGCAGTATCCTGAAGGTACATCCATGCAAGAACATATCCAAAGCCCTCAAAAATAACGGCCCCGAGCATTACCGAACCGAGGAAAAAGTTCATGCTGTGCACAAATCCCCACAAAAAAAACATCCTTAATAATCCGTCGAGTTCAAGCGCTTTGAGGTAAACGATCAGGCACAGTACTCCAAATAGCACTGATAATAGCACACCCGACGAGAAGATTATTTTTACCGAATCAAAGCTCCATGACTCCGGTTTAATAATGTAATCGGCAGAGTTTCTGTCGAAAACAGATGGAATATCAAACAGGAAATTGCCAATTAACGATTCTGTCAGTTGGAAAAGAAAAGCAATAATGAAGTATGAAATAAGATAATACGCAGTGGAATTAATGGTTATGCGTAATTGTTCATTAATGCCTGTTCTCATCCTGGTTGCTTTGTACAAAGCTATAAAATCGTGACAAACTCAAGAGTGTGGATAAAAAAATACCCGGCAAAACCGGGTACTTTTTATCATCTGATTGATTATTAAACCTTTGAAAAGTCGGCGATTGACTGGGAAGAATATTTTCCGGTTTCGAGGTTTTTCCTGATCTCACGGAAAGATTCAATGGTGTAATTTACATCTTCCAGCGTATGTACAGCAGTGGGTATCAACCGTATAAGAATAACACCTTTGGGAACCACCGGATAAGTCACTATTGAGCAGAAAATATTAAACCTTTCTCTCAGGTCAAAAATGATTTGCGAAGCTTCTTCAGCGCCACCATTCAGGAACACCGGGGTGACAGGCGATTCGGTGTTTCCAATGTTAAATCCTTCATTTTTAAGTCCGGTTTGCATAGCATTAACAACCTTCCAGAGGTTTTCACGCAACTGTGGCTGTGTGCGGACAAGTTCCAGCCTTTTCAAAGCACCTATAACCATGGGCATTGGCAATGATTTTGCGAAAATCTGCGACCGCATGTTATGCTTCAGGTAATCAATGATAGGAGCTTTTGAAGCGATGAAACCACCTATACCTGCCATTGCCTTGGCAAATGTGCCGAAATACATATCAACGTCATCCTGAACTCCGAAATGCTCATCGGTGCCGCGTCCATTCGGGCCCATAGTTCCAAAACCATGAGCGTCATCGATGAGAAGCCTGAAATTGAACTCTTTCTTAAGCTCAACAATGTCCTTTATTTTACCGAGATCGCCCGACATGCCATATACACCTTCGGTTATTACAAGTATTCCTCCGCCTGTTTGTTCGGTAAGGCGGGTAGCGCGCTCAAGACCTTTGCGCAGGTTTTCCATGTTGTT
>DAONEL010000003.1:0-42586 GCA_035403045.1 Bacteroidales bacterium | reverse complement strand
TAGTTGTTGAGGCTCCATACAAGCCGTTCTTTACCCCTGAATACCATACGGTTACCTATCTCACCTTCAAGTTTCGGGAACATAAAGTAACCGTCAGCATCTTTGCCATATTGACCCAATGGGCCAAGATTTTTAACGCGCTTTTCAAAAATATCCACAGCAATACTTTTTTAAAGTTTTTCGATATTAATTTTCATTGCAAAGCTAAAGCTTTATTTCATGTGATCAATAATATGGCAGTCAATCGGCTGACATAAGCTATTGATAATCTGGCATTTGATGTAATTTATTAAATATTTAATGGTTTTAGCGATAATTTTTAACGATTTTGTTCACGAAATAACTGCTTGTATTCGTGCGTTTCATTGAACGTGAAAAATATGTACTTTTGCAGCATGATCAAAAAGAACATCCTATTCTCTTTACTCATTTTTGCTATTCTCCTGCCATCATGCAGTAAATACCAGAAATTACTCAAAAGCTCTGACAACGATCTCAAATATGAGAAAGCTATCGGCTATTACGAGAAGGGAGAATATTACAAGGCCCAGCAACTATTTGAGCAAATCTATACCTTTTTCAGGGGAACCGAAAAGGCTGAAAAGATTTCTTACCTGAACTCATATTGCTACTTTAAGCAGAAGGACTACATAATGGGAGGGTACCAGTTTAAGTCGTTCTCTACCAGTTATCCGGCAAGCAAGTTTGCTGAAGAATGCGCCTATATGAGCGCTTACTGCAGTTATCTTGATTCACCCAGGTCGAGTCTCGATCCTACCAGCACAAATGACGCAATCGCCGCTTTGCAGCTTTTTATAAATCAACATCCTCAAAGCGAGCGTGTCGAAGAATGCAATAAACTCATTGATGAACTCAGGGGAAAGCTCGAAACAAAAGCGTACGATATAGCCACCATGTATTACAAGATGGCGGATTATAAAGCGGCTATCGTCACTTTTAACAACATTCTTAAAGATTTCCCCGATTCGCGCAACAAGGAAAACATCATGTACCAGATATTGACGGCAAAATTTGATTATGCTGTCAACAGTATAGATTCCAAGAAGAAAGAGCGTTTGAATGATGCACTTGAATCATCCAGGACGTTCATGAATGAATATCCTGAAGGCAAGTATTTTTCAGATGCTAAGAGCATTGAAAAAAACATTCTAAAATTGTTGTAAACTGTAATTAATTTGATCAGCACACATATGGATTACAAAAAACTGAAAATAGAAACGACGACCATCACCAGGAATATGAGCGACTTAAATGCTCCCACTGAGAATATTTATGAAACAGTGGCTGTTCTTGCTAAAAGGGCTAACCAGGTAGCACTTGAAATCAAGGAAGAACTTGATAACAAAATTGATGAATTTGCTACTCCTACGGATAATCTTGAAGAAGTATTCGAAAACCGTGAGCAGATTGAACTGGCCAAGTTTTACGAACATCTTCCCAAACCTACGCTCATTTCCACTAACGAGTTTCTGAATAATCAGATTTACTACCGTAACCCTTCGAAGGATCTGAAAGCTGAATAACTGGCGCATTTCAGGCTGTCTGCCTGAATCAGATGCTCCTACGACACTGATTGCCAGGCATTGCCTGGCTTTATGGTTTAAAAACAAGCATTATGCTGAAAGGGAAAAAAGTTCTGATTGGTATCACCGGTAGCATTGCCGCATACAAAATTCCTTTGTTGGTGCGCCTGCTGATCCGAAACGGAGCCAAAGTCAAAGTAGTGATGACTCCATCAGCCTGCGACTTTGTAACCCCTTTGACGCTTTCCACGCTATCACAGTCGCCGGTTTATATCAAGCCTTTTAATGAATCCGACGGCTCCTGGACCAGCCATATTGAGCTTGGGAGCTGGGCCGATATCATTGTCATGGCCCCGCTTTCAGCAAATACGATGGCCAAAATGGCTACCGGTATCACCGATAACCTGCTGACAGCTGTTTATCTCGCTGCCCGCTGTCCGGTGTTTTTTGCCCCGGCGATGGATGTCGATATGTTCAATCATCCGTCAACGCAAGCAAACATCAGAACACTGCAATCTTATGGAAACATGCTGATTTCGCCTTCTGAAGGAGAACTGGCAAGCGGACTGCATGGTTTTGGCAGGCTTGAAGAACCTGAGAATATTTTCAGGATTATTACTGACTATTTAGATAAAGCAGCAAGCCTTGCAGGGAAGAAATTACTTGTTACCAGCGGCCCGACAATAGAACCAATTGATCCGGTGCGTTTTATAAGCAATCATTCTTCCGGATTAATGGGCAACAGCATTGCTATTGAAGCAGCCTCGAGAGGTGCAAAAGTTACCCTTGTTACAGGCCCGGTAAAAGAGTTGCCGGTACATCCTGATATTGAAGTTGTTAGTGTCACCTCAGCCGCCGAAATGTATGAAAAGGCTGTTAAAGCTTTCCGTAAAGCTGATATTGCTGTAATGGCAGCGGCTGTAGCTGACTATACTCCTGTAAAAGTTTCTGAGAAAAAAATAAAGAAAGGTGCTACGGAAACCCTGGTACTTGAGTTGGAGACTACACAAGATATCCTTGCTGAATGCGGAAAGCTTAAGAAAGCAGGCCAGGTTCTGGTTGGTTTTGCCCTGGAAACCGATGATGAAATGAGCAATGCCACAAAGAAGCTGCATACCAAAAACCTCGATTGTATCGTTCTTAATTCACTGCAGGATAAAGGTGCCGGTTTTGGGCATCAGACCAACAAGGTGGACATTTTAAATAAAAATGGGAAAATTAAGCATTTCGAACTGAAACCCAAGAAGGAAGTTGCCTCCGACATTCTTGACTACATATCGGAATATTTCCCCAGTAACAAAAACAAACATTAAAACCTGAGCTTATGAAACGAAGAATTCTGCTGGTGCTCGCCATTGTTCTCCCGATGATCATAAAAGCACAGGAATTTATTTGCCAGGTTTCGGTAAACGCCCCGAATGTGGAAGGATCGGAACGTAAGGTATTCCAGACACTGCAATCGGCTATATATGAGTTTGTTAACAACCGTAAATGGACCAATTATGTCTATAAGCCTGAAGAGCGCATTGAATGTTCGATGATGATTACCATCACATCCCGCGTAACATCGGACCAGTTCAAAGGCAGGCTGAATCTCGTTCTGCAGCGCCCGGTTTATAAGACATCATATAATACAAACCTGCTTAATTATGTTGATAACGACTTCGATTTCAAGTACGTGGAATACGAGCCACTGATTTATTCTGATGATGCTTTTACATCTAACCTGACCTCGGTACTCGCATATTATGCTTATATTTTTCTGGGACTCGATGCTGACTCTTATTCATTAATGGGAGGGACTCCATATTATGAAAAAGCAAAAGCTATTGTAAACTCAGCTCAAAATGCCCAGGAAAAAGGATGGAAGGCGTTTGAAAGCATGAAAAACAGGTTCTGGCTGGTTGAAAATCTCATGAACGGAGCATATTCTCCGCTTCGGGAAGGAATTTACCAATATCACCGTCTGGGATTGGATGTAATGTCAGATAACATTGATATGGGGAGGTCAGCCATTTCCGACTGTCTTGAGAATTTTCAGCGTGCATACCGTGAAAAACCGGGCCTGTTTATACTCCAGCTTATGACTGAGGCCAAACGCGACGAACTCATCAATGTTTATTCGCAGGCTGCTCCCATGGATAAAACCAGGGCTGTGAATATTCTCAAGGAGATAGATCCTTCCAACAGCGGCAAATACCAGCAGATAATGTCATCATCCTCCGGTCCTGGTATTGGTGGCAAATAAACTTTCGGTATAACATATTTTGTATTTTAGCTTCCGGCAATTCCGATACTGAATGCTTTTACACCTCTCAGTTGATAATTTCATACTTATCGATCATCTTGAGATTGATTTCGAGGATGGATTTTCGGTAATTACCGGCGAAACCGGTGCCGGTAAATCAATTCTTGTCGGTGCGCTGGGATTAATTCTTGGGCAGCGTGCCGACACCCTTGTGCTTCATGATAAGGATAGAAAATGCATCGTTGAAGGTGCTTATAAAATTGAGAACTATGGGTTGGAAACAATATTTATCGAGAATGACCTTGATTACGACACAAAAACAACCATAAGGCGTGAAATCACACCACAGGGAAAATCAAGGGCTTTCGTGAATGACACTCCTGTAAACCTTGCAGTTCTGAAGCAATTGGGGGATAAACTGGTTGATATTCACTCGCAGAACCAAACTCTTGAATTAAACGAAGCCGCATTTCAGCTGTCGCTTGTCGATTCATATGTTGCAAAGCCGGAACTTCTTAGTAACTATACCCGTTACTACGATAAATTTGTTAAGACAAGAAACGAGTTGTCCGAGCTCAGGTTACGACATGAAAAAGCAAATGCCGACAGGGATTACCAGCAGTTTTTGTTTGATGAGCTTCATTCAGCAGGATTAAGGGAAGGTGAACTTGAAGAGGCAGAATCGGAATTCACATTGCTCACACATTCCGAAGAGATCCGGACGCGCTTGTTTTCAGTGTTAAATATTTTAAACGAGAACGAGCCTAACCTGATTGGTGAAATTGCTTCAATACGCCAGGCAATTGATCAGGCAGTGCATTTAGGCGCTTCATTGTCAGTGGTTTCCGAGCGGCTGGAAACGATTCATATTGATCTGAAGGATATCTATACCGAAACAGCAGCTTATGCTGACCAGATTACTTTTGACCAGGAGAGGATAGAACAACTCACGGCCAGAATTGATTTGATTAACCACCTTTTGCGAAAGCATAAAAAACAGTCAGAGAATGAGTTACTGATACTAATGGGCGAACTGGAGCAAAGCCTTGGAAGTATAGAATCTCTCCAGTCAAAAATTGAAGAGATGGAATCAGCGCTTGACGAACTCAGATCGCAACTCCAAAATGCCGGCTCCATACTTTCGGAAAGCAGAAAAAATGTCATTCCTTTTATTGAAGGTGAAATGGTGAAGAAGCTGGCTGACCTTGGGATGCCATCAGCAGTCTTCACTATAAATCACCAGCTCACTGCTGATTATACCAGGTCGGGCACCGACAAAGTAACGTTCATGTTTTCGGCCAACAAAGGCGGTGAACCCCGTGAATTGCAGAAAGTAGCCTCTGGTGGTGAACTTTCGAGACTCATGCTGGCTGTTAAATCATTGGTATTGAGCAGGAGTATTTTGCCCACAATACTATTTGACGAGATCGATAGCGGTGTATCAGGCGAAATTGCCGGACGTATCGGAAGCATTCTAAGCAGAATGGCAGGAACTATGCAGGTAATAGCCATTACACATTTGCCTCAGATTGCCGGGAAAAGCAAACTGCATTACCTCGCATATAAGGAAGAAGGTGAGAAGAATACGTTTTCGAACCTCAGAAGGCTTTCTCAGGAAGAAAGAATCAATGAAATTGCCCGTATGCTCAGCGATGACATGATTACAGAAACGGCAAAAGCTGCGGCAAGAGAACTTATCAGGAACTAATTTATTTCCCGATTGTTAATGAAATTAACTTTTACTAATCCTGAAAACTAAACATTATGGCATACAACCTGCTCAAAGGTAAAAAAGGAATTATTTTCGGTGCATTGAACGAATTGTCAATAGCCTGGAAAACAGCCGAAAGGGCATATGAAGAAGGAGCCGAATTTGTATTGACAAATACACCAATGGCCCTCAGGATGGGTGATACCCACATACTGGCAGAGAAATGCAATGCGCTCGTAGTGCCTGCAGATGCCACCAGCATTCCTGATCTTGAAAACCTTTTTCAGCAAACCATGGATCATTTCGGCGGTAAAATCGATTTTATACTGCATTCAATCGGTATGTCGCCAAATGTGAGGAAGAAAATTCCTTACGACCAGATCAACTATGATTATTACCTGAAAACGATGGACATTTCGGCCATTTCGTTTCACAAAGTGTTGCAGACAGCCAATAAATTTGATGCCCTGAACGAATGGGGATCGGTTGTGGCCTTGTCATATATCGCCGCACAACGCACGCTGTTTGAATATAACGACATGGCTGATGCCAAAGCAGCGCTTGAAAGCATTGCACGCAGTTTCGGCTATATTTATGGAAGGAAGAGCCATATCCGCATCAATACTATTTCACAGTCTCCCACACTGACTACCGCAGGCAGTGGTGTAAAAGGAATCAACGGACTGATGGATTTCACCGAACGAATGGCGCCGCTAGGAAATGCAACTGCCGAAGAATGTGCCGATTACTGTATCACACTTTTCAGCGATCTTACAAAGAAGGTTACCATGCAGAACCTTTATAACGATGGAGGATTCAGCAGCATGGGTATGAGCTACCGCGCCATGCAGATGTATAACCGCAGCCTCGACTGCAAGGAATGTAATGGAAAGTCTTTGGAAGGAGAGCCTGACCTGAAAATTTGATCTGCCTGGGCGTTAATTGTCAGGAATTCTGATTGATGGTGATTGTATAACCGTAGGTTGGCTTTGGCAGAGCTGCTTCTTTCTGTGGTTTGGCTTCCTCAGGTTTTGAATAACTGAGTTTTATTTCAGAGGTCACTTCTTTCTGCTCTTTTTGTTTCGCAGGTAAGGTGAAGGCGATCCTGGTTTTCATGGTTACTTTCATTTTCACGCCGCGGTTCCGCACCGATGGATAGGCAATGAGTTTTACCAGCCTCACTGCTTCTTCGTCGCAGCCATATCCTATTCCCCTGGTAACGATAATATTATCGATTGTACCTATGTTATCAACCGTATATTCAAGATACACAGTGCCTTGAACATTATTTTGAAGGGCGGATTCAGGATACCTGAGGTTTTCTGCAACAAACGCCCGGAACGAATCTTTACCTCCCGGGTAAACCGGCATTTTTAAAAATTTCCTTGATTTATGATGATTGTCGTCGGAGTGTTTCATTGGTATGCTCTGAAGAGTTAAAAATAGGTAATATTTGATTCGGCAAAGAAATTTCAAGCCTGCCAAAGTTTATACGAATTCTATTTATTTTTGATAAGTAACAGGTTGATAGATATTTACAATTAGAAGATGTTATGAATTGGCATAAAAGAACAGCTTATTCTATCACGATCAACGAGTCCAAAACGTGAAAAAGTATCCCTTTTGTGAGTTTATTTTATCTTTGTCGCGGTAAAATCAACCCGCAGAATGATTGAATTCCTGTGGTTTGAAAAAATAAATCAAAAAATCCTGATCAATGAAAGTATTAGTTTGCATCAGCAATGTGCCTGACACCACCACGAAAGTCAGATTTATAGATGATAACAAGAAACTAGATACGACTGGCATTCAATGGGTTATTAATCCATGGGATGAACTTTCCCTCACCCGCGCACTTGAACTGAAGGATGTTGCCGCAAACGGAATTGAGAAAGTTACAGTAGCTCATGTTGGTACTGCTGCTGCTGAACCAGTTATCCGCAAAGCGCTCGCAATCGGTGCCGATGATGCCATACGCGTGAATGCAGAAGCATCCGACGCTTTTTTTGTAGCTTCTCAGTTATCGGAAGTCCTTAAACAAAACCCATACGATATCATTATGTGCGGCATCGAATCAAGCGATCATAATGGTTCAACGGTAGGAGGGATGCTCGCCGAACTGCTTGGTATTCCTTCGGTTTCTGCTGTTTCATCTCTCGCAATTGAAAACGGTGCCGTAGTGATGTCCCGGGAAATCGACGGCGGCAAGGAAATTGTAAATGTTCCTTCACCTTTTGTTGCTATCGTGCAGAAAGGTATAGCCAAAGAACCCAGAATTGCAGCAATGCGCGGAATTATGATGGCACGCACTAAGCCGATCGCAGTTGTGGAGCCTGCAACCGTTGAGGCTTTCACAGAGGTTATGGCTTATGAAATGCCTAAACCGCGTGCAGCCTGCAAATTTGTGGATGCCGAAAATGCCGGACAGTTGATTGCCTTGCTGCAAAACGAAGCCAAAGTACTTTAATCACAAATCAAACAACTTAATTATATGTCAGTACTTGTTTTTGTAGAAAATTGGGATGGTAAATTCAAAAAGGCCACGTTTGAACTGGTGTCTTATGCCAGCGGTGTGGCTGAGTTGAGCAATACTAATGTGGTTGCGCTTTCCATCGGGATTGTTGAAAATGCTGAACTTGACAAACTTGGCAAATATGGTGCCACCAAAGTTGTTTCGGTTTCGAACGACAAGCTCGTTTTCCTTGATAACCAGGCTTATACTTCGGTGATCGCTCAGGTAGCTGAGAAAGAAAATGCAGGTATTGTGATTCTTTCAAATAATAACACTGGTAAAGCACTTGCTCCGCGCCTTTCTGTCAGGTTGAAAGCTGGTATTGGTTCCGGAGTGAATCATTTACCGCTGAGCTTCTCACCATTCGTGGTTCAAAAGCGAGCTTATTCTGGCAATGCTTTTGCAAACCTGCTGATCAAAACTCCGGTTAAAATCCTCACACTCGCGCAGAATTCATTTGAACTTAAAGAAACAGGGGGTGAATCTTCTATCGAGAATTTCACTGCTGATCTTAGCGAAGGAATCATGAAAACTGTTGTAAAGGATGTTCAAAAACAGACAGGCAAAATCTTGCTTACTGATGCCGATGTGGTAGTCTCGGGAGGGCGTGGTATGAAATCGCCTGACAACTGGGCACCTCTGGTTGAACTTGCTGGATTGCTTGGTGCAGCTACTGCCTGTTCGCGCCCGGTTTCTGATGAAGGCTGGCGGCCTCACGAAGAACACACCGGCCAGACAGGCAAAATCATTGCTCCAAACCTGTATTTTGCCATCGGTATATCAGGAGCTACCCAGCATCTCGCAGGTGTAAGTTCTTCAAAGTATATTGTCGCAGTTAATACTGATAAGGATGCGCCCATTTTCAGTGCTGCGCAGTACGGGATTGTTGGTGATGCATCAAAAGTACTTCCCAAACTCGTTGAAGCTGTCAAAGAGATGAAAGCAAAATAGATGCCTGCCAGTTTGGAACACAGGTAAGAATCATCTCTTCATTCTCATTGTATTTAGTTCAATAACAGATTGTTGAATAAGTAACCATTCGATATGGCCAAACAAATCGTTTTCGCAATTACCCTTATTATTACTCTGCTGGTTTTTGCTTATACCATCAGGCGGATAATCGGCTTCTTTAAACTGACACGAAAAGCTTTCCCTGTAAAGGACTTTGGAAAGCGGTTTGGAATCATGATGGAGGTGGCTTTCGGCCAGACAAAAATTTTTCGCCGTCCGGTAATAGGGTTGTTTCATGCTTTGGTTTTCTGGGGATTTTGTGTGATCCTCTTCGGAAGTATCGAAATGGTAATCGATGGATTGTCCGGCATCGAGAAGTCGTTGTCGGTGCTGGGTTGGCTTCATGACCTCATCATGGCTTCGGGAGACATATTTGCCTTACTGGTAGCGATTTCAATCCTTGTATTTCTTTTCAGGCGCCTTTTCATGCACGTCAGGCGTTTCGAAGGTATCGAAATGAAGAAGAAATCACACATTGATGCCAATATCGCGCTCACAATGATATTGTTGCTGATGATATCGCTGCTTGGCATGAATGCCTCCTATGTTGCTTCAAGGCTGTTGCCGGGTGAGGTTATTGAAGGTATTTACCCTATAAGTTATTCTTTATCAGCAATCTTTAGCGGATACCAGCTTTCATCAATTCAAACCTGGCATGAGATATTCTGGTGGAGCCACATTTTGCTCATCTTTATATTCGCCAACATGTTGCCATATTCCAAGCATTTCCACGTTTTTATGTCGGTGCCCAATGTTTTTCTTTCGCGCCTCGATCCGCTCGGAAAGTTGCCAAATATGGAGAATATTACTACTGAAGTTAAACTCATGCTCAATCCTGAAACTGCCTATTCAGCAGCTCCTGCTGAAGTCCCGGTTGAGCGTTTTGGCGTCAAAGATGCTGAGGATATCAGCTGGAAGAATTATTTTGATTCACTATCGTGCACTGAATGCGGGCGATGCACATCTGTTTGTCCCGCCAATATCACCGGGAAAAAACTGTCGCCAAGGAAGATATTGATGGATGTACGGGCAAGAATGAAGGAGAAAGGACCGCAATTGCTAAAGAACAGGGCTTATGACGATTCGCGATCACTGATCCGCGATTACATAACGGAAGAAGAAATATGGGCCTGCACAACGTGCAATGCCTGCGCAATGGAATGCCCGGTAAATATTAACCATCCGACACTCATTGTTGACCTGAGGCGTTATCTGGTAATGGAAGAGGGGTCAGCGCCAGGTGAATTGAAAAAGGTCTTTAACAACATTGAGAACAATGGTGCACCCTGGCAATATTCGCCTGAAGATCGCCTCAACTGGGCCGCCAATCTCGAAATGAATGTCAATTAACCAATGATAAAAGAACAGCAATGGAAAAAGTGAACGTTGAAATCCCGGTGATGGCTGATCTTTTTGCCCGCGGTGAAAAACCTGAGTACCTGTTATGGGTGGGTTGTGCAGGCGCCTTTGATGACCGCTATAAGAAGGTAGTCAGGCAATTTGCTAAAATTTTAACCTATCTGAAAATTGATTTTGCGGTTCTTGGCAAAGAAGAAACCTGCACCGGCGACCCGGCCCGGCGTGCCGGAAATGAAATGCTGTTTCAAATGCAGGCATTCACGGTGCTTGAGACGTTCAAAATGTATGAAGTAACAAAGGTGATCACAGTTTGTCCTCATTGCTATAATACATTTAAAAATGAATACCCTGATCTTGGTGCAACTTTTACTGTAATTAACTACCTTCAATTTATTGAAGAACAAATAAATAATGGTAAGCTGGTTTTAGAGAACAAGTTGAAAGAAGCCATCACTTACCACGACCCCTGTTACCTGGGCCGGGCAAATGGCATTTATGAAGCGCCACGCCACATTCTTTCGAAATTGACAGATAAGAATGTTGAGATGGCCAGAAATAAAAGCTTTGCTTTGTGCTGCGGGGCTGGCGGAGCACAAATGTTCAAAGAGGCCGAAAAAGGTACAACTGAGGTTTTTATTGAACGTACAAAGGAAGCCCTGGCCACAGGAACCGATGTAATAGCAACCGCATGCCCGTTTTGTATGACCATGATGACTGACGGAATCAAGTATGCCAACAAAGAAGAGTCAGTAAAAAATCTTGATATAGCCGAGCTGATTTCACTCTCATTAAACCTCTGATTTTTCTTTTACTTCTGTTTCAAGCAGTAAAAATGGCAGTAAACATCATTATTGGTTATCTGCTCGTATATGACGCTGCCAGCGATGAAAAATACGCCTCATAGGCTGATGTATTCATTCATAAGGGAAGAGCCGAAAATGTTGTTGCCGACAGCTTCATTAACCATTTTTCATCCAAAAGATGTGAATGACTTTAAGCTTTGAGAAATTTCCTTTGCCCCGTTAATCATATAATAACCAATTGTTTATCAGTCGGTTATTTAATTAATAAATGATGATTGTCATATTAGTGCGATGGCTTTGCAGTTTCTGATTCAGTGAAATTTCGTACTTTTCGGCACTCAATTACTAAGCATTCATAACAAAAGTCAAAAAGATAAAACCAAACACATGGACAAAAAAGCATTGAAAAGCGGTGAGTTTCTCGTTGGTACGGTAAGGCCGGAAGATATTTTCATTCCTGAAGAATATGATGAAGAACAGCTCATGATCGCCCAGACCTGCCGCGATTTCCTGAATACTGAAGTTTATCCCAATCTCGATAAACTCGATAAACAGGATCGTGAATTGATGAAAGAGATTCTGAAGAAATCAGGCGAACTCGGGCTGATGGGAATCTCGCTGCCGGAAGAATACAATGGATTTGGACAATCGTTTGTAACGCAGATGCTTACTGCTGAGACCATTGGCGCAGGATACTCATTTTCTGTCGCTTTTATGGCTCATTGTGGTATCGGTACGTTGCCAATCATGTATTACGGCAACGAAGAGCAACGTCAGAAATATGTTTCGAGGCTTGCTACAGGGGAGTTGCTGGGCGCATACTGCCTTACAGAACCAGGCGCAGGAAGCGATGCAAACTCAGGCAAAACCAACGCAGTTCCTTCAGCAGATGGCACACATTACATCCTGAATGGCCAGAAAATGTGGATTACAAATGCTGGTTTTGCCGATACACAGGTAGTTTTTGCCAAAATTGAGAATGACCGTGTATTGAGTGCTTTTATTGTTGAAAGTGCCTGGCCGGGAGTAGTCATAGCACCTGATGAGAAAAAAATGGGTATCAAAGGATCGTCAACTGCCCAGATTTTCTACAACGATGTGAAAGTCCCTGCCGAAAACCTGATTGGAACCAGGGGAGAAGGATTTCGTATTGCGCTGAGTATCTTACATATGGGCCGCCTGAAACTTGGTGCCAATGTTATTGGTGCTGCAAAAAAAGCAATTACTGATTCAGTGAAATATGCCAATGAGCGCAAACAATTCTGTATGCTTATTTCATCGTTTGGTTCTATCAAACATAAGCTTGCAGAGCAGGTTATCAGGACATTTGGACATGAATCGGCCACCTACCGTGTGAGTTTTGATATTGATCAGCTGATCAGCGAGATGAAAGCTACTGGTATGGATAAAGGCAGGGCAACCATTGAAGCCATCAGTCATTACGCTGTAGAAGCTGCACTGCTGAAGGTTTATGGTTCTGAGATGCTCGATTTTGTTGCTGATGAGGCGGTCCAGATACATGGCGGAATGGGATATTCTGCCGAAATGGCAGTGGAGCGCGGATACCGCGATTCACGAATTAACAGGATTTTTGAAGGCACCAATGAAATCAACCGCCTTCTGATTGTTGACACTGCCATGAAACGCGCGATGAAAGGCGATTTCGACCTGTTTGGGGAAGCTGAAAAACTGGCTGCTGAACTTGGCAGCCTACCCTCTTTTGATGCTCAGAACTTGTCATATTTTGATGAAAAAGCTCTGTATATCAGCAACTTCAAGAAAGTAGCTTTGCTGGCTATTGACGGGGCATCAAAACAGTTTGGTAAAAAACTGGTTCATGAACAGGAGGTTCTCAACAACATTTCCGACATCATGATGCAGATCTATATTGCTGAGTCCATGGCTTTGAGGATTGCCAAACTGGAATCATTGAAGGGAACAAACAGCGTATACAGGGACATTCTGGATGTGTATGTTTACGATTCGGCCGACCTTGTCAGGAAGTCAGCGCTTGATGCGATCAATTCCTTTGCCGCTGCGGAGCAAATGCCAATACTTTCTGCAGCAATTGAAAGTCTGTCAAAAGTTGCTCCGGTAAATATTAAAGAAGCACGACGTCGTATTGCCGACAAACTGATTGCCGATAACGAATATAAGTTCTGATTATCAATCATTTAAAAATAAAACAGCCTGGCAATTTGTCAGGCTGTTTTTGTTTTCGGTATAACAGCTCTTAGCCTGTTACTGATTCGCCGGTAACCGGTGGGATTTCGAGTTTAGCTGACGGAAGCACTTTGATGGCTAATTCGCTGGCATCTTTCTCATAGTCAACCAGAATCGTATCGCCTTCTTTAAGCGTTGATTTAATAATTTCTTCAGCAAGCGTATCTTCAATATATTTCTGGATTGCGCGTTTGAGCGGACGTGCACCAAACTGTTCGTCCCAGCCACGGTCGAGAATGAAATCCTTTGCTGCATCGGTTACCTGCGGCTGATATCCCATTTTGCGGATTCTGTCGAAAAGATGCCTGAGTTCTATATCGATGATCTTATGAATATCATCACGACCAAGCGACTCGAAGATCACTATATCGTCAATCCTGTTCAGGAATTCCGGTGCAAATGTCTTCTTAAGGGCGTTTTCTATCACACCCTGCGCCTGGCTCGACCACTGTGATTGCCTGGCTGTTGTGGAGAATCCAACCCCTGAACCGAAATCCTTTAATTGCCTTGACCCGATGTTTGAGGTCATGATGACAATAGTGTTCTTAAAATCGACTTTACGTCCAAGACTGTCGGTGAGCACACCATCGTCAAGCACCTGCAGCAGTATGTGGAAAATGTCAGGATGTGCCTTTTCAATCTCATCAAGAAGTACGATGGAATATGGCCTGCGACGAACTTTCTCTGTCAGTTGACCGCCTTCTTCATAGCCAACATATCCCGGAGGTGCTCCGACAAGCCTTGATACGGCAAATTTCTCCATGTACTCACTCATGTCAATTCTTACCAGCGTGTCTTCCGAATCGAACAGGTATTTTGCCAGAACTTTGGCAAGATGTGTTTTTCCGACTCCTGTGGGTCCCAGGAAAATAAAGGTTCCGATAGGTTTGTTCGGGTCTTTGAGCCCAGCCCGGTTGCGTCGTATGGCTTTTACAACTTTTTTGATAGCTTCATCCTGTCCAATCACCGAACCGCCCAATTCCTTTTCCATGTTCAATAGCCTGTCGCTTTCATTCTGGGCGATACGCTGAACAGGAACTCCTGTCATCATGGCAACCACTTCGGCAACATTCTCGGCGGTCACGGTTTCGCGGTTTATCTTCGATTCATCTTCCCACCTGCGTTTTGCCATCTCCAGTTCATTCTGCAAGCGGCGCTCTGAATCCCTGTAATTAGCGGCTTCTTCAAATTTCTGGGCCTTAATGGCCTTCATTTTCCGCTGTTTTACCTCTTCTATCTGTGCTTCAATGTTCACGATTTCAACCGGCACATGCATATTGGAAATATGAACCCTGGCACCGGCTTCATCCAAAGCGTCAATGGCCTTGTCAGGAAGGCAACGGTCGGTCACATAACGGTTTGTTAATGATACACATGCATCAATTGCCTCATCATCATATTTTACCAGGTGGTGATCTTCGTACTTTTCCTTGATCTGGTTAAGTATTTCAATCGTTTCCTCGCTGCTGGTAGGATCGACCAGCACTTTCTGGAATCGACGTTCCAGGGCTCCGTCTTTCTCAATGTACTGCCTGTATTCATCTAATGTGGTAGCCCCAATGCACTGAATTTCGCCGCGGGCGAGTGCAGGTTTGAACATATTGGACGCATCAAGCGAACCGGAAGCATTTCCTGCACCTACAATCGTGTGTATTTCATCAATAAACAGGATGATATCACGGTTCTTCTCAAGCTCATTGAGCACAGCTTTCATGCGTTCCTCAAACTGACCACGATACTTAGTACCGGCAACGAGAGATGCCAGATCCAGTGTAAAGACTCTTTTGTTAAACAGCGCACGTGATACCTTTCGTTGAGTAATACGAAGCGCCAGGCCTTCAGCTATTGCTGATTTACCAACACCTGGTTCACCAATAAGGATTGGATTGTTCTTTTTGCGGCGGCTGAGGATTTGAGAAATACGTTCAAGTTCTTTCTCTCTCCCGACTATCGGGTCGAGGCGGTTTTCTTCAGCAGCACGGGTAAGGTCGCGGCCAAAATTGTCGAGGACAGGCGTTTTTGATTTACTGTCAGCAACTTTTTTACCGGTACCAAAAGGCGAACCTTCGTCAGAATCTTCATCCTGTGCACCACCGGGTAATTCATCCCTGAATTCGCTGCTGTCACTCTTCTGTGAATTATCCTGCTCACGAATGATGTCTTCGTCACGTGATACGAGATAAGATTTCACCTCCTCTTTAACAAGCTCATAATCAATACCGTATTTCAATAATGACCGCGTTACAATGTTGTCTTCATCTTTGAGTATTGCCAATAAAAGATGTTCGGTGCCGATAAGTTCACTATTGAAAAGCTTTGCTTCGAGATAGGTCAATTTGAGGGCTCTTTCAGCTTGTTTTGCCAATGGCAGGTTCTTCAAATCATTCAGATCAACTTTCTTTGACCTGTTAACAATTGTTGTTTCAATGCTTTTCCTGACCTCTGCAAGGTCAACATTCATATAATTCAGTATCCTGATGGCCAGGCCTTCGCCTTCACGGAGGATGCCAAGGAAAAGATGTTCAACACCTATATAATCGTTTCCCAGCATCACCGCAGCTTCCCGGCTGAATGACAGTACGTCTTTTACCCTTTGTGAAAATTTAGCTTCCATCCGTTACTCCTTATTACTAGCCACCTGCAGCGGGCGTTAATTCTCATTTCTCATTCAAAATTAGCACTAAAACAGGCAGATATGTTTACAGTTTCAAAATTACTTTCAATCTACGACCTGATCAATTAATATGCCATAGTCTTTTTAACACGTGAATGTTAGTAAGATGGCATAAAACGACTGCAAATAAAACTAGCTCATATCATTAAAATGATTACCTTCGTACAATTGTTCGAATGAACATAAGTGATTAATAATGTGATTATTACGAAATGGATTACAACGAAGAAGGCGAAAAAATTGTTCAAGTCAATATAGAAAACCAGATGAAATCGGCCTACATTGATTATTCAATGTCGGTCATTGTGTCGCGGGCATTGCCTGATGCCCGTGACGGTTTAAAACCAGTTCACCGCAGGGTATTGTTTGGGATGCTTGATCTGGGAGTTTTGTCAAACAGGCCATATAAAAAGTCAGCTCGTATAGTAGGGGAGGTGCTTGGTAAATATCATCCTCACGGAGACTCTTCGGTTTATGATGCCATGGTTCGTATGGCACAGGACTGGTCACTGCGTTACCCGCTCATTGACGGACAAGGCAATTTTGGGTCAATTGATGGAGATAGCCCTGCAGCCATGAGGTATACCGAGGCCAGGCTTAAGAAGCTTGCCGAAGAAATGTTGTCAGACATTGATAAAGATACCGTTGATTTCAAGTTAAATTTCGACGACTCACTTGAAGAACCGACAGTTCTGCCCTCAAAGGTGCCCAATCTGCTGATTAACGGCTCATCGGGTATCGCAGTAGGGATGGCAACAAATATCGCACCCCATAATCTCAGCCAGGTTATTGATGGTACAATTGCATATATTGACGATCATGAAATTTCTGTAGAGGGATTAATGGAGTATATTAAAGCTCCTGATTTTCCGACCGGCGGAGTGATTTATGGCTACGACGGAGTCCGCGATGCTTTTGAGACCGGGCGCGGCCGACTTGTAATCCGTGGTGAAACTACAACTGAAACTGACGAAAAAGGACGCGAAAGTATTGTCGCAACTTCAATCCCATACCAGGTCAACAAAGCTGAAATGATAAAGAAAACAGCTGACCTTGTCAATGAAAAGAAGATTGAAGGTATCTCGGATATACGTGACGAAAGTGACAGAAACGGTTTGAGGATAGTTTATGAACTTAAACGCGATGCGATCACCAATATAGTTCTCAATAAACTATACCAGTATACCCCGCTTCAAACTTCATTTTCGGTTAATAACATTGCCCTTGTTAAAGGCAGGCCTGTGCAGCTTAATCTTAAGCAACTTATTGCCCGGTTTGTTGAGCATCGCCATGAAGTAGTTATCCGCCGTACGCAATTTGAATTACGTGAAGCCGAAAAAAGAGCCCATATACTTGAAGGCTTGCTCATTGCGCTTGATCATCTTGATGAAGTGATCGCCCTCATCAGGGCATCAGTTACTCCTGAAGATGCCAAGAACGGATTGATGGAACGCTTCGGTCTGACAGAGATTCAGGCAAAAGCCATACTTGATATGCGTTTACAGCGGCTTACCGGCCTTGAACGTGATAAAATCAAAGAGGAATATGCCGAGTTGCTGAAACTGATTCAGCATCTTAAAGATATTCTGGCCGATGAGTCTCTCAGGATGCAGATTATCAAGGAGGAACTCCTGGAGATTAAGGAAAAATATGGCGACGAGCCACGCACAAGAGTTGAATATACTGCCAAAGATTTCAGGATTGAAGATACCATTGCTGATGAAAGCGTGGTGATCACAATTTCTCACATGGGCTATATAAAACGTACCATGCTGGCTGAATACAGGCGTCAGAACAGGGGCGGGAGAGGAGCCAGGGGGTCAGATATCAGGGACGAGGATTTTCTTGAACACCTTTATATAGCTACCGCACACAATTATCTCCTGTTTTTTACTGAAAAAGGTAAATGCTTCTGGCTCAGAGCTTTTGAAATACCAGAAGGTGGCAAGGCCTCAAAAGGCAGGGCGATTCAGAATATTCTGAACATTGAGCCTGATGATAAAGTAAGGGCTGTAATTAACCTGAAAGACCTGAAAGACGAGGAATACGTTAATAACAACTTCATTATTCTCTGTACCAAGCAGGGAACAATTAAAAAGACTTCGCTCGAAGCCTACTCACGGCCTCGTGCCAACGGAATTAATGCCATTAACATTGCTGAAGGTGATTGCCTGCTTGAAGCCAGGCTTACGGATGGCAGGAGTGAAATTTTAATGGCACTGAGATCGGGAAGGGCAATTCGTTTCAATGAAACCACAGTGAGGCCAATGGGCCGGAACGCTACAGGGGTAAGGGGTATACGACTTGCAGGTAAAACCGATGAAGTAATTGGCATGATATGTGTTGATAATGAAAATGCAAACATCCTGGTTGTTTCAGAGAATGGATATGGTAAACGGTCGTCGCTCGAAGATTACCGGGTAACAAACAGAGGCGGAAAAGGTGTTAAAACAATTAATATCACCGATAAAACCGGAAAACTGATCGCAATAAAGGATGTAACTGACAGCGACGACCTGATGATCATCAACCGGTCCGGAATTATTATCCGCATGGCAATCGGCGATCTGAGGATCATGGGAAGAGCAACACAGGGTGTCAGGCTCATTAATCTGAAGGATAGCGACTCTATTGCAGCCGTAGCTAAGGTAGAAGTCTATGAAGAAGAAGGAATTGAAGACCTGGGTGATGAATCAGAAGAGACCAATGCACCCCTGGAAATTGATGAAAATGATGTAGAAAGCACTGCTGAAAACGACGAAAACTAATAAATTCGAATCTGTAACCAACTCAAACTACTTACCTTTGCCCAGAATTCAAAAAAAATTAAAGTCAATCGCAAATAAACCCCTTAAAATTGAAATTACAATGAAAAAGACCATTCTTCTGCTGGCCTTGGTTTTAGTGACCGGAATAACTTTTGCTCAGTTCAAGAAAGACCGGACTTCTGCCTATAATTACTGGCAGAAAGGTGACCTGACCAAGGCAAAGGAATATATCGACAAGGCAATTGCCTATCCGGAAGCTTCTACCGATGCAAAAGTACACTACTATTGTGGTGCTATCTATCTCGATATTCATTTCAAACCAGACTTGAAAACCCTGGCTCCCAATGCATTACAAACTGCTTATGATGAAATGAAAAAAGCCCAGGAACTTGATACCAAAGGTGAGTTCAAGTCAGAACTCATGATACGTATGCTTACACTCGGAGGCCAATTCTTCAATGCCGGTGCCGATTTCTTCAAGGAAAACAATTTCGCCGATGCACTCACTCAGTTTAAGCAGGCCGCTAAAATAGGAGAGGAGAACCATAGTACTGATACGCTTGGCATATACGGTACTGCCCTTTGTTATGAAAAACTGCTGGATTACGATAATGCTATGGCTACTTACGAGAAACTTATCCAGATTCAAATGAAGGAGCCCAGTATTTATAGCTCTTTGGCAAATGTTTATCTTGAAAAGAATATGGTTGACAAAGCCGACAAAATCCTTCAGGAAGGACTGGATAAGTTCCCTGGAAATTTTGACATGATCCTCAATACGGCCAATTTTTATATCAAAACCAAACAGCATCAAAAAGCTTTGCAGAGTTTGTCAGTAGCCAAAGAGAAGGATCCTCAAAACAAATCGATTGCATTTGCTGTTGGTGTTACCTATGATATGTTAAAGAATGATACGACGCTGCCGGCTTCTGATCGCAAAATCTATTTTGATAATGCAGTCAAAGCATACCAGGAAACCATTGATCTTGATCCAACTTATTTTGATGCTCTTTTCAACATAGGTGCTGTATATTTTAATAAGGGCGGAGATCTGATTAATGAAGCTAACAGGCTGCCTCTTGGCGACAATCGCTATGAAGCACTTGAAGCTGAAGGAAAAGATTTCCTTAACAAAGCGCTGCCTTACCTTGAAAAAGCCGAACAAGTTAAAACCGGCGACAGGGACACATTACTTTCGCTCAAGGAAGTTTATACAAGGTTGGCTATGTATGATAAACTTAAAGAAATCAATGATAAATTGAATCAGTAAACTTATAACAAAGGCTCGCGAGAGCCTTTGTTTGTTAAATTTATATTTAACATAATATAAATTATAAGAATATTTTATATTTCATTTTTACGAGACTTACCATGTGGTTCTGCCAATTTCAATTACTTTTATTGAAAAATCCTTTATGAGAACTTTGAAGGCAATACTTTTGATAATTCTCATTATTGTCGTATCAGCATTTGGGATTGGTTTTCTTTTGCCCCGTACAGCTTTGGTTTCACGGTCAATGCTGATTCATGCTCAACCTCGCCAGGTTTTTGACCAGATGAATATCATAAAAAACTGGGAAAACTGGTCACCTTGGAGTAAACTCAGTCAATCTGTCACGATTGATTATTCAGGCCCCGAAAAAGGCGCCAATGCATCGTTTACCTGGACAAGCCAGAGTGACAAAATTGGCAATGGTGCGATTTTAATTGTTAATAGTTATCCTTATGATTCAGTGATTTTTAGCATGAATTTCGGGGATCGTGGAAATGCCCTGGGAAAATTCACGCTCACGAAGTCAGGGAACGAAACCTTTGTAACTTTTCAAATGACCAGCGACCTCGGTTATAACCCCGTAAATCGTTATTTAGGCTTATTATTTAACAAATTTGCTGGAAATGATTTTGACAAAAGCCTGATGAATCTTCAATACTACCTCGGTTCATTACCGAAAAACATGTCTGTTTCAAACATATTTGAAACGGACATTCCTGCCTGTATTACAATTGCAGTTCGCGACACTTCTAATTATCAGACAATTAGCGCCAAACTTGCTGCAATTTATAAAAAGTTATTTAACATAATAAAATTAAGAAAGCTACAAGTTACAGGAGCGCCATATGCAATGTATTATACAGTTACACCTGAATTGATTGATTTTGAGGCTGGTATAAAAATCAACAAGCTATTGCTGCTGCAGGACTCTACAATTATATTTCGCGAATTTCCCCGGCGTCATGTATTAAGTACAATATATACAGGTAATTACAAAGGCATCGTTCAGGCTTATAATGATCTTGAGACTTATGCAGTTGAAAATAAGTTACAAACAGGCACACCTGTCATGGAAGAATATATTACTGACTCATCCGTTGAAAAGGATTCTTCAAAATGGCAAACCAATATTTATGTACCTCTGAAATAGGCTTTTACTTCATATTAACCTCTCCCCTAGCGTAATTCTGTTATTCTGTTTTGAACATTGCAGAAATCTACCTTGCAGCTATCCATTTTAGATTTACTCATAATATCTTTATTCTGTAATTTATTCTTACGTTTGCTTTTCATAAATGTTGAGTTATGGCCAGACAAACTTCCAGGATTCCCCGATTAGTAAAAGCCGATCCTTGGTTAACGCCAAATACACAGGATGTTATCAACAGGATTGACTATTTTGAAGCCAGATTGAATTCAATTGAGGCTGATTTCGGCAGTTTAGTGAAATTTGCTTCAGGCTACGAATATTTTGGATTTCATATCGATAAAAAGAATAACCGTTTTGTTTACCGAGAATGGGCTCCTGGTGCACGTCAGTTATACCTTACAGGCGATTTTAATCACTGGCACGAAACCTCTCATCCCATGTGCCGCATAGAATATGGAGTCTGGGAAATATTTCTCGATTATGAGACCTATAAAGACCGCCTTAAGCATGGAAGTTTCATAAAAGTAGTTGTAATGAGCGACCTTGGCTTGCAGAAGCGGATACCTGCGTATATTCGCAGGGTTGTGCAGGATGAGCAAACCAAAGATTTTACAGGGCAAATCTGGTTCCCTAAACGGTTCGACTGGTCGGGTGATAATTTTAAAACAGATATGACCCGTGACCTCTTTATCTATGAAGCGCATGTAGGAATGGCCCAGGAAAAGGAAGGGATCGGTACTTACAGTGAATTCACACAGAATGTTCTGCCCCGCATAAAGAAAGCCGGATATAATGCCGTTCAACTCATGGCTGTGCAGGAACATCCGTATTATGGATCCTTTGGCTATCACGTAGCGAATTTCTTTGCCCCTTCATCCCGTTTTGGTACGCCCGAAGAGCTGAAAACCCTTATCAAGACCGCACATAGCATGGGAATTGCCGTGATTATGGACATTGTTCATTCTCATACTGTTAAGAATATTAACGAAGGTCTTAACCTGTTTGACGGTACCGAAACGCAATATTTTCATCCGGGTCCCAGGGGTGAGCACCCTGACTGGGATTCAAAGCTTTTTGACTATGGAAAGACCGAGGTGCTTCGCTTCCTGCTGTCAAATGTTAAATTCTGGCTTCAGGAATTTCATTTTGACGGATTCCGGTTCGATGGAGTTGGTTCAATGCTTTATTTCCACCATGGCAATGAAACCATCGACAGCCCCGACAAGTATTTCAATCAGGGTGTCGAATGGGATGCTGTGAGGTACCTGCAACTTGCTAACTACCTTATTAAGAAGGTAAAGCCGACTGCAGTATCTATTGCTGAAGATGTCACTGGTATGCCCGGACTTACGGCACCTATTGCGGATGGAGGAATTGGATTCACCTATCGCCTTGGTATGGGTATCCCCGACTTCTGGATCAAATACCTGAAAGATACTCAGGATGAAGACTGGAATATATATGAAATGTGGAATACGCTAAACGACAGGCTTCCATTTGTGAGGACTGTAGCCTATTGCGAATCGCACGACCAGGCATTGGTGGGAGATAAAACATTGGCATTCAGGTTGATGGATAAAGAGATGTATTTTAACATGCGGGTAACTGACAACAACCTGATCATTGACCGGGGCATGGCGTTGCATAAAATGATCAGGCTGTTTTCAATTTCACTTGGTGGACAAGCATGGTTAAATTTTATGGGAAATGAGTTTGGTCATCCTGAATGGATTGATTTCCCGAGGCTTGGCAACGACTGGAGTTATAAATATGCAAGACGCCAGTGGTCTCTGGTTGATGATGAATCGCTGAAATACCATTTCCTGGCTGATTTTGATCGTGAAATGATAGGAATTATCAGGGGCCATAAGATTATGTCAGCAGGATATGCCCGCCAATTGAATATGGATGAGGCCAACAAATGCATTATCTATGAACGTGGCGGACTGTTGTTTCTTTTTAATTTTCATACGACGAATTCCATCCCGGATTATGAATTCACTGTTCCGGAACCGGGTACATACGCTATATTGCTAAACAGCGACAGCAGGAAACATGGCGGCCATGGCCGCATTGACGACGCGACAATTCACCATGCTGTATTTGACCCGCTGTTCTCCTGTTACAAACTCAAGGTCTATTTACCAAACCGAACTGCATTGATCCTGGAGAGATTATCCTAAATTTCTGCTCTATTTAAAATGAATTAACAAAAAACCTTATTGTTTTCAAAAATACTTTTGTATAATTGCCCCGAAAATTGATTGAAACATGAGTAATCAGACTGCGAAGAAGAAACTGATTGTTAGTTATCAGAATCTAACAGCCGAATTGAAAGAGGCCATTCTTAAAAAATACCCGCTCGGATGGGTAAATCATATGATTAAAGTCAAGGGTGCCGGTGATTCATATTTCCATGCAATCACCCTTGATACCGATGAAATAAGTTACCTGATTAAAGTACCTGTTAAGATTGATCAGAAATCTGATAAAGATGATGAGGATTTCTTTGCAGAATCAGTTGATATGAAGGAGACGGAAGAAGCAGGCAACGAAGAAGAGAAAGAACAGGAAAACGATCGCGAAAGGGATGACTGATCAGTATCCATGCAATTCCTTAACATCTTTTAACAAATAAAAACTAAGAATCGAACCAAATCATTGTACTTTAGTCCCGTTGTTCATTTTAGCAACAATAATATCGATTTATTAATTAAAAAACAGCCATAAAAAAAGAAGCCGACTCGGCTTCTTTTTTTTATTTTGTGTGATTGATAATCAACCAACCAGAAGTGAGATTTGCGCGTATTTGTAGTTTGAATAACTCACTTTCCGCATCAATGCAAGCGCCAGAGTAAGTGTTCCGATTCTTCCAACATACATCGTGACAATCAGTATAAGTTTGCCTGCACTTGAGAGAAACGGTGTAATCCCTGTTGAAAGTCCAACAGTACCAAATGCCGATACTTCTTCGAAGATTAATTTCAGGAAAGGTTGGTTGCTATCGGTTATCGATAGGAAAAACGTGGAGATAAATATCAGGGAGACCGAGAATAGTGCGATAGAATATGATTTATCAATTAATTCGAATGAGACGGTGTGTTTGAGCATTTCTACATTTTTCTTTCCCCTGATAGTGGCATAGGCTGATGCTACAATCGTTGCAAATGTGGTTGTTTTGATGCCACCTCCGGTGGATGCAGGTGAAGCCCCGATAAACATCAGAAAGATCATAAACATTAACACCGGTTGACCCAGGTGAGAAAAATCCACCGAATTGAAGCCGGCTGTCCTGCAGGTAACCGATTGAAAAATGGATGCAACTATTGCACCATAATAATCATAGTCCTTGATTGTATTATTCCTTTCGATGACATAGAAAACGACAGTTCCAGCCAGAATGAGTGCAAAAGAAGTGTAAAGCGCAACCTTAGAATGGACAGCCAGCTTTTTCCATTTCAGCTGGGAGCGCTCGCGTATTCGCGAAAGGCTGAAAATATCCTCCAGCACCATGATCCCGATACCTCCCAGGAATATAAGTGTAGCAATTATTAGTTGAATATTATAGGCATGGCGCACACCTACGTCATACAGATTGTCGGTGAATAAGGCAAAACCGGCATTGTTGTATGCTGAAATTGAATGGAAAAGCGAAAAAAACAGCTTACCCCCTCTCCCACTGAATGTTAACTCTGCCGGCCAGTTAATAAATATTAAGAGTGCACCGATGAGTTCAATGAATAAACTGTAAAAAATGATTCTTCTCAACATTGAACGTGTATCACTCAGCCGGTTTGTGGCTACCACTTCTTTCATCAGTGATTGGTATCTCAACCCTGCTGAACTTTTTGAGAATGTCGCAAAAAAAGCAGCGAATGAGATAATGTTTATACCACCAAGCTGGATAAGCAACATTATGATTATCTGACCTTTAATGGTAAAACAGTTAGCGGTGTCAACTACGGTAAGTCCGGTTACGCAACAAGCACTGGTTGAAGTAAAGAGTGCATCAAGGAAAGAAATGCCTTTGAATGTCATTTCAGGGAGGAAAAGCAATCCGGCACCGCTGAGTATGAGTACAATAAACGATAATGCAAGCATAGCGGACGGGCCTACTCTGATCATTGATAAGTGTTCGCTGGCCTTACCCACTTCCACAGCGACGAAAACGAAAAAGTACAGCTGGACGAATACGATAAAGTATTCCGAAAGTTTGGGCAGACCTATGAGGTTGAATAAGAGTATAACTATATGCTCCCTGAACAGCAGTAACCCAAGCCCGTCAAGCAGAAGGCTAAGCATTATAAGTGCCTCAAACAAGTTGTTCTTGATAAAATCTATCGGGTGGAAATCATAAAAGATCTTCACCATGAATTTAACAAAATAGAAAATAAAGCTTCCTTCCATTACCCAGTAATTGAGCTCATAGCTCCTGGACGTTTTAGGGAAACCATAGTAATAGATAATTGATGAAACAGCAATCAGCGCTATAAACACGCTGAGTATTTGCATGATGCCAATAACATAGGCTTTATGCCGGTACAAGCGGATATTTATATATTCCCGGATCCTATCGACTCTTGTTGATGGCATAGTAAACCTGGAATATTAAGTATTGATTTGAAGGAAACGGTCAATATCTTTAATGTGTCCAAATATGAGAAGCCGGTCAGTTGCTTCGAGAATCTGTTTTGAATCAGGAACTCCCATAATATGGTGCTCTGACAGTTCTTTTCCTCCTTTTACTGACTTTATTTCCTTTTTTAATGTGATAAGGCTCAGTTTATACTTATCCCGGAGGTCAATCTCACCAAAAGTTTTGTTGATACAGTTCTTGGGTGAAATAATTTCAGCGATACGGTAATCATCAGGAAGCTGAAGGTAGCTGACGATACTTGGATTTGAGAGCCTCTCAGCAACAATAACGCCGACTTCTTCTTCGGGTGACAGTATTTCAGTGATGCCCATCTTTTGAAGAATGATGCGCTGGGCTTCACCATTGGCGCGGGTTATAATACGTTTAACCTGCAAGTCGAGCAGAATGGATGAGCAAAGTAATCTTTTTTCAAAATCGGAACCTATCGCAACCACAACAGCATCAAATTCAGCGATATTCTGAGATTGTAATGCTTTTTTATCAGTGGCATCAAGTGCAACAGCATAAGCTACATCTTCTCCTATTGAATCGATAACTTCAGTATTATTGTCAATGGCCATAACCTCAAATCCTTTGGAAGACAGGACTTTGGCTATCGCCTTTCCGAATTGACCAATACCAATTACAGCATATTTTTTCGTTGCCATGTTATTGTCAGCAGTGGAATTAAAACCTGCAAATGTACTGTTATTTGAGTGCTATTGGCTATCTGGATCATCAAAATTTAATGAGCGGGACTTCAGTAGTATTGGATTGATAAACAGGATACTATAAAAAAAAGATGGAGAACCTCCCATTCTGAAAGGTTCCCCACCTCCGTTTACAGCAACCGTAGCTGCTGTAGCGGACCGAACGCCGATTGCGAGGGACTGAAGAAAGGTTTTACCCTTTGTTCATCTGGTGTAATCCGAATAACTTTCGTTGTCCGGCTTACATCAACAACCTCTGACTCGCTCTCAGGATTTTTCCTTGCAGAAATTGCCTGTTTGTTTGTCACCGGGGCATCTTTCCCTGCTTCTTGCGAAGTCCGGCAGTTTTGCCTCTGAGGTCATCCTCGGCGGTCGGAAGATCTTCAACCGGTCTTTTCCCGAAGGAAGTACCGTGTATTAAACAACCAGCGCATGTGCACTGTGTTGCCCGACTCTTTTGCTGTTTCCCCTGTTTCTCCCGTTAAGGTTCTTCAGGTTGTCAGTTGCGGTTTCAGGTATTTACTTCTTGCGAAGCAGTACTTTCAGCCGCTGAGTCGATCTTCCTGATATGGAGCGGTGAATTTCAGCACCCGTAAGTGCTTATGTTCTCCTGCAACGTTACCGGTACTTGCGTACCAGCTATTTTGCTCTGACCTCCTGCATTGCCTGTCCCGTTTGTTCTTTGCAGAATTTCTGTTCCTGGTTTTGCAGTTTGCCGGTCGTCGGTTGTTCCTCTCGAAACTTCTTTCTCCCGGTTTGCGGCCGGTCTCCATGATCGTGTCCGGTGAATTAAAAGTACAACGAAACGAGGGGCCGGGTCAAGCTTTTTTAGCTAAAGAACCAAACATTGTTTTAACGCGAGTTATTAACAATTGTTAATAACTTTTATAATGTATCATCTTGTATATCAATATCTTGATAAGCATCTGGCACTCAGTAGAAATGTTTTGAATCGGCAACTTCATTCATTCATTCCGGAAGACATGGAGTTTATTCACTTCTTGCAGCCCGGAAAAACTCCTCAAAGAGGAGAAAAAATATTTTCTCTCAGAATCATACCTGCAACAAAAGATTCTCAGGCAACTGTTCCCATGGGAAAATAATACACTAAAAGTGGTCAGTGAATCAGAGAGAATATCTGAGCAAAGGGTTACGTCAGTTAATCCTGCTGACCCTGCTCACGTCTTTGACCTTTAAAAGCCTGGCAATGATCATTTCGAGATGGTTTTTTCCCGAAACATTGATAGTGATTATACCTTCAAATTTACCGTTTTTGCTCTCAATGTTGATTGAGCGCGTGTTGGCATTCAGTTCATCAGAAAGTACTGAAGTGATTGAACTGAGAATCCCTACCCTGTCGTTTCCGGTCACTTTGATGGTTGCCAGGAAATTGCTCAGCCCGGCATTATCGGTCCAGCGCGCTTCCAACACGCGGTAGAGGTACCGGGTATGCATTTCGTGAGCATTGGTACAATCTTTCCGGTGTATCTTAATCCCTTCGGATACGGTAACAAACCCGAAAATTTCATCACCCAGCACAGGATGGCAGCATCGGGCCAGCTTTACATCGCTCATGGGCGTTTCATTATTGATGATTACCAGCGCCTGCGATTGTGAAGCCACTGGCTTTTTAATCTTCTTTTCAGGCTGTCTCTCATTGATTTTTGGCTCTTCAGGTTTGGTCGAAGCAAGCAGAACATCTTTGATTTTTTGTATATCAATGCGTTCTGTGGCAATATCATGATAGAGATCAAGAGAGTTGGAAGCTTTGAAATATATCACGAGCCTATGAATGGCTTCATCTATATTGTTGATTTTTAGTTGGTTCAGCTTTCTTGTAAGAATGTCGTGCCCAATGTTAGCCTGCTGGAACTCTTCTTCTTTGAGGTGTCGCTTGATCTTTGACAGCGCTTTAGAAGTTGTGGCTATATTCAGCCAATCCTTTGTAGGGTGCTGATTCTTTGCTGTGATCACTTCAACAAGGTCACCGGTCTTCAGTACATGCTTTAAAGGGACAAATGTCTTGTTGACCTTGCCGCCGGTGCAGTGATGTCCGACATCAGTATGAACTTCAAAAGCAAAATCGAGTAATGTAGCCCCGGTATGCAGTTTCTTAAGGTCACCCTGAGGAGTGAAAATATAAACGTGTTTATCAAAAGGCTGTATCTGGGTTTCATTTTCCGAGTCGGGATCAAATAAGTTGTAGTTTTCGAGTATCGACCTGATATTGCGTAACCTCTGGTCGGCTTCATTTTCACCATGAGCATCCGACTTGTATTTCCAATGTGCAGCCTGCCCTTTTTCTGCATCTTCATCCATTCTTTTTGACCTGATCTGTACTTCTACCCATTTATTACCGGGACCTGCTACAGTGGCATGCAGTGATTCGTATCCGCTGCTCTTGGGTGATGATATCCAGTCGCGCATGCGCGATGCATTTGGTTTATAGATATTGGTAACGATAGAATATACTTCCCAGCAATCGTGCTTTTCGGTAGCCGGCTTGCTATCAGTGATGATACGGATAGCGAAAATATCATATACCTGCTCGAAATCAATGTTCTGCGTTTTCATCTTATTCCAGATCGACGGAATGGATTTCGTCCTGGATTTGATGTAATACTTATGCTGACCTTTCTGCAATTCCTCCTCTATCGGCCTGATAAACTCAGCGATGTATTTTGCCTGTGATTCTTTTGATTGTTCGATCTTATCGGCAATGCTCCTGTAAATTTCGGGGTAAACATGCCGCATCGAAAGTTCTTCAAGTTCTGCTTTGATTTTATATAAACCGAGCCTGTGGGCTAGCGGAATATAGAGGTTTAAAGTTTCCATCGATATCTTGCGCTGTTCCTCAAGCGGGAAATTATCGATGTTGCGCATGAGTATGAGTCTGTCGGCGAGGCGGATAAGGATTACCCGGATGTCATTGGTTATGGTTAGTACCAGTTGAATGAAATTCTCAGCCTGGATAGATATCCTTTCAGTGTGCAACCCGGAGATCCTGTTTAACTGAGAAATCAATCCTGCAATATCTGGTGCAAAATGGTTGCTGATCTCAGCCATTTGCTGATCGTTTTTTGCGCAATCCTGCAGCAGTGCTGCAAGCAGGCTCGATACCGGCATCTCCATCTCTCTGCTTAGTGTTACGGCAACCGAACAGGAATGTGAAATTGTGCTGATAAATGTTTCGTTACTTTCATTTTCCAGCGAAGAAGCAAGGAAACAGAATGCCTTTCTGATAAGCATTTTATCAGGCTCGCCGGGCAGGTCTTTAATTGACTTGTATAGCCTGCGATAGTATTGGCGTATGAGCGATCTCCTGTTCAGGAGTATATCGTCCGGAGATGAAGTTTTCAAGAGGCAAAATGTTTAGAGATGAAGAAAAAACGCCCGGATGTTGCCGGGCGTTTTTCGCATTGATATGTGTTGCGAATTACTTGCCCGGCTTTATTATCACAGTGCCCGTTGACTTTTTATTATTTGTATTTGAAGGTGTGGTTGTAGTGGTTTTTGTTGCAGTTTTGGTTGTATTGCCAGGAATAGTTGTGCCTGATGGCTGAATAGTCTTTTGCGGGGTTGTTTGCTGTCCTCCGGCTACATAATACTTTTGAGCTTCGGGAAGGAATTTTGTGATTTCAGCAATCCTGTGTTCATCGCTTGGATGAGTGCTTAGAAATTCAGGAACGCTTCCACTGCCAGATGCAGCCATTTCTTTCCAAAAGGATAATGACCTCTGGGGATCATATCCGGCCATTGCCATAAATATGAGCCCAAGCTTATCAGCTTCCAGTTCATGCTGCCTTGAATATGCCAGAATGCCTAATTGTGAACCGACCCCAAAAGCCGAGAGAAATATATTGCGGGTTTGTTCTGGCTTTTGTTGCATGTAAAGTTCTAAGCCAATGCCGGCTGCTTCAATAGCCAATTGCTGACTCATGCGTTCGTTTCCGTGTTCAGCAATAGCATGGGCAATCTCATGGCCCATAACAACTGCAAGCCCGGCATCATCTTTGGTTATTGGCAGCAATCCGGTGTACACAACAACTTTGCCTCCCGGCATACACCAGGCATTCACATCTTTACTGTCAACCGTGTTGAATTCCCATTTATACCCTTCGATGCGCTTAGCCATTCCATTGTCGTTCATGTATTTTGTTACAGCAGCACTCACCCTCTCTCCAACAGCGGTAACGGCTGCTGACTGTATAGTTGGAGGTGCTACTGCGGGATTCTCTTTCAGGAATGAAGCATAGCTTTCATTTCCCATACTGTTGATGTAGCTCGAAGGCAGCAATTTCAGCTGTTTGCGACCAGTAATGGGTACTTTCTGGCACGACATAAATGTCGTTGATAATAAGATTGTTGCTAATAAATAAATAATTGACTTTTTCATGCTGTATTTGATTAATTTGTTTATCGCTAGTTGATTTTGGCAGTAAGGTTACGACGATTCAGTTCCAAGCATATAGGAAGCAGTTCTTCACGCCTTCCGGTTTTTACGCCGCATTTCCCCTTGTAATGTGTTATAAGGGCCACCTGTTCAGCTTGTTCAGGCTCATGTCCGCAAACCTCAACCAGTACATTGATAACATATTCAAAAGTATTGAAGTCGTCGTTGAACAGAACGATCTCACTTCCCATACCTTTGCCGGTATTGGTGGTTTCGTTGAAAAGTGGTTTATTCTTTGTCATTTTTCAGTGGCAGTTATGACAAAATTAAAGTATTTCTGAACCATTTCGCACATCCGACGTTCTGATAAACTATTTTTATCAGTTGATGCAAAATCAAAATAACAAAAAACATACCAATTGAGCGATGTTAAGTGACGAAGATAATTTGTCGAATCAATTCACAGGCTGGAACAGCTTTAAAAAACAGCTTAGCAAACGGTTGTCGGGGCAGCTACCAGGAAAAACAGCCCAATACAAGCTTGCACCTCTTCACCGATTAGCAGAAGATGAATATGATGCAGCATATCACCGGCCGGTTGAAAGCAGCGTTCTGATGCTTTTGTTCACCGATAATGGCAGGGTATATTTGCCGGTTATTCTTCGCAATGAATACAATGGAGCTCATTCGGGACAAATAAGCCTTCCGGGTGGAAGAAAAGAGAATCAGGATATTTCGGACTACTCGACTGCCTTGCGTGAAACATTTGAAGAGATTGGAGTGAAGTCAGGAGAAATGGTTTATTGCGGTAAACTGACAGATTTATATATTCCACGCAGTAATTTCCTTGTTCACCCGTTTGTAGCCGCTATTGACAAGAAACCACTTTTTGACACTGATCCTAAGGAGGTTAAGGAACTGCTGATCCTTAAACTTGATGATCTTTTAGCACCTGACGCAGTGATTGAGAAGAAACTTAAAATAGGAAATATATCAATAGTTGCCCCTGGATTTGATGCTTACGGACACTTTATGTGGGGAGCTACTGCAATGATTTTCAGCGAATTTATAGAGATTGTGAAAAAGATCACCTATCCGGATTAGCCTTTTTTACTCCTTATGCTTCGATGCATCATATACAACCTTGCCGTCGAGGATAGTGTAAAGCACCCTTGTTTTCAATAATTCTTTTTCCGGGACATGCATTATATCTTTATCAAGAATCACCAGGTCGCCGAATTTTCCTTTTTCAAGGGATCCTTTTTCATTTTCTTCAAATGCTGCCTTAGCTGCCCAAATGGTAACACTTTTCAGCGCTTCTTCGCGGGTCAGCGCGTCAATTAACTGGAAACCTTCTGCAGGATTGCCTTCAGCATCTTTCCTTACTACGCTGGCATAGAATGTTTTAAGGGGTTCGATGCTTTCTATAGGAAAATCTGTACCATTGGGCAGCCATCCGTTTTGCTGCAATAACCTTTTATAGGCATATGCATTGGCTACTCTCTTGCCCAACCTCAACTTTGCCCATGCCATATCAGATGTGGCATGAGTGCCCTGAACCGACGGAATAATATTGTACTTGCCAAATAATTCAATGTCATCGGGGTCAACCACCTGTGAGTGCTCAATACGCCAGCGCCTGTCGTTGATGCCCTGAAGCACGCGAGCATAGGAACGGAGCACAAATCCTACCGCCGAGTCACCAATGGCGTGTGTGCTGACCTGGTAGCCTGATTTATAGGCGATCTCGCAGACCTTCTGCATAAATTCCGGTGTGATCACCAGTAACCCTTTGTTTGAAGGATCGTCAGAATATGGCTGTTTGAGGCATGCACCCCTTGAACCCAAAGCGCCGTCGGCATAAAGTTTGACCGACCTTACCGTGATCCAGGAAGTTTTATGAATGCCTTTCTCAACAAAAGCTTTGAAGTTTTCTTCGGTAGGGTTCAGCATAACATTTAGCCTAAGGTTCAGCTTTTGCTGTTGCTGAAGTTTTTCAAGACGAATGATATCTTTAAGGTCGAGGCCGGCATCGGTAACACTGGTAAGGCCGGCTTCAAAACATTTTTGAGATGCTTCAATCAGTAATTTTTCAGTTTCCGTTTCGGCAAGTGGCGGAACAGAATTTTTGATCTTGTCAGCAGTCCCTTCCAGGAAGATTCCTGTAAACCGCTCACCATTAAAGAGCGCTTCGCCGGCCGGAATGTTTTTGAGGGTGGCTTTTTCGATGGCTTCAGAACTTGCCAGCACTGCATGGCCATCGATGCGGGTCAGGACTACCGGAACTCCGGGGAAAGTTTTGTCTAACAAAGTGTTATCAGGAAACTTCTGTCCGGACCATTTATTCTGGTCCCATCCCCTGCCAAGCAGCCAGTCCGAAGGATGATTCTTTCGCCAGGCCTTTAATATATCAATTACTTCGTCAAATGATTTGGCGCTTGTCAGATCAGCATATTGTTGTTCGTAAGCCAGTCCGTAAAAGTGTGAATGGGCATCAATAAAGCCGGGGTAAACAAACTGCTGTTTTGCATTGATCTGAACTGTTGCTCCATAGCGGCTTAAAATATGATCGGTGGTACCAAGGTCAAGGATTTTGCCATCTCTGACAGCAATAGCCGAAACTACAGAAAATGAGCTATCTACGGTATATATCCTGGCATTGTAAACGATAAGGTCGGCTTTTCTTTTCATATCATTGCATGATGACAGTAACACTGAAATCGTCAGGACGAAAGCAGTTAGGATCAGATTTCCCGTGCGTTTCATTGAGTGGTTTTTTTCCACGGCAAAGGTAGAGATATAATCAGGTTTCACGCAAAGATGATGAGAGGCAGTGAACACCTTGCTTTTATTTTTCATACAAAGCTACAGACATGTAATGAAAAAAGTTTCCTTAACTGCTGTGTTCTATAAAGGTGATTTATCGGGTATTGAGAACGCCCAAATGATTGTTGAGACCCAATGAAATGACATTATGTGAGAAAAGTAAACTCCATTGTGGTTAATCGTTGCAGCGACTAAATTATGGTTCAGAAAAGACAGACTCACGAGAAAATAATATTCGTTTAGAAAGCGATAGTTTTTTATTATTTTTGCGGAATCACAACAAAATCAGCAATGGGAAATAAAATACTTACGACACGCTTTTACCTGATTGTTACACTGATACTTACAGGGGCAATGATGCGCCTTATACCGCATTGGCCCAATTTTACCCCCATTGCAGCCATAGCACTGTTTGGCGGAACCTATCTCAAGCGGAAAGAGTTGGCTTTCATTATCCCGGTTTCAGCTCTGCTCATCAGTGACCTGTTTCTAGGTTTTCACAGCACTATGATTGCTGTTTACGCCAGTTTTATAATCATCGTTGCCATGGGATTTGTTCTCCGGCGTATGGTTTCTGTTCACGGAGTGGTGATCGCCTCACTGGCTTCTTCCCTGCTTTTTTTCCTTGTCACTAATTTTGCCGTATGGTATTCAGGGCTGGTGCCTTACCCGCATACTACTGCCGGACTTGCTGCTTCCTATGCAGCCGGACTTCCTTTCCTGTGGAATGGCATGATGGGTGACCTGTTTTACAATGGAATCCTTTTCGGCGCCTATTATCTCATCACTTCAAGGGTGTCGGTATTTAAAGAAGCGTAGATTGCCCTCGATATTAAATTGCAAAGCCCCTTATCGTGAGGGGCTTTGTTTTTATATACCTGATATCGAGCCTATTCAAACAATGACTCGTCGCGCTCGAGCAACAGGATTGAGTGCTGGGGAACGATGTAATATTTTTCATCATCATACACGATCTCGATGGCGCCCTTTTGCAGGAAAATGGCTTTGTCGCCCACTTTTGCCTGCAAGGGAATGTAACGTACTTTTTCTTCACCATGCTTTTTCCAGGGCTCATTATCGTCATCCATCACATAAGGGATCGGGTAACCAGGTCCGATCTTTATGATGTAGCCCGTCAGGAGTTCTTCCTTTTCAGAGTATCCCGGAGGGAGGAATAGCCCGCCTTTGGTCCTGCTGTTTAATGCTTTGGGCTTAATAAGTACTTTATCTCCTACAACAATTAATTTGTCAAGCTTATTCATTATAACGCTGTTTATATCCGGGGATATAGTAGTATTTTCGTAGTGAACTACAAACATACATATAAATTTGAGGTAACTTTGCAGGTTAACACCGACTTTTTCAACACAACGAATGGTATAACAAGAAAGGATGCGATATGGCTCTCATAGGCTTCAGAACACCCAAACCAAGAAAGTTTGATTACAAACCATTGTTCTACAATAAATCGGATGATGAATTTGAAGGAAAAATGAAGAAAATTATGGAAGGATCGCAGGAACCCGTTTCAGGTGATCTTAGGCAGAAGATGGAACAATCGTGGAAACGAAGGAGAAACACGGAATCAAGAACCTTAAAGAATATGCGCGGGCTTGCCATTGCCATTGCGCTCGTATTTTTGTTGCTTTACCTGATCTTTTTCATCTGATATTTAAAGAGTTACATCAAAGCGTAAATTATCATTCTAAAGCAGCAGTTAAACAGTTACTAAATGCCCGATATAATCAGGTTATTGCCGGATTCGGTCGCGAACCAGATCGCAGCCGGAGAAGTTATTCAGCGGCCTGCATCAGCAATCAAGGAGTTGCTGGAGAATGCCATTGATGCGGGTGCTACTATCATTCGTATTATTGCCAAAGATGCCGGCAAGACTTTACTCCAAGTGATTGATAACGGATGCGGCATGTCGGCGACTGATGCCCGTATGAGTTTCGAACGCCATGCGACTTCTAAAATAAACAGCGCCAAAGACCTTTTTGCGATCCGCACTTTTGGTTTCAGGGGTGAAGCCCTCGCTTCGATCGCTGCCATAGCACAGGTGGAAATGAAATCGAGGAAAGAAAGCGACGAAGTGGGAACGTTTCTACTCATCGAAGGCTCAAAAGTAAAATTGCAGGAAGAGACAGCTTGTTCGGCAGGCACATCCATCGCGGTGAAGAACTTATTTTACAATGTACCCGCCAGGCGGAATTTCCTGAAGTCGGATGTGATTGAATTCAGGCATATCATTGAAGAATTTCAGCGAGTTGCGCTGATACACCCCGACATTGAACTTTCACTCCATCACAACGATAAACTGGTTTTCCAGTTGAATAAATCGAACCTTAAGCAGCGGATTGTCAGTATTTTCGGCAACCCGATGAACGAAAAGCTGGTTCCGGTTGAACTTGTGACCGAGCAAGTGACCATCAGCGGATTCATCGGGAAACCTGAAACAGCCCGGAAAACCAAGGGAGAACAGTACCTGTTTGCCAACGGCCGCTTTATCCGCCATCCGTATCTGAATCATGCGGTAGAACAGGCTTATCAGGAACTGATTCCTGATTCGGCTTACCCTACCTATTTCATTGGACTTGAGGTTGATCCCGGCTCGATAGATGTGAACATACATCCGACAAAAACGGAGGTTAATTTCCAGTACGGACAACTGGTGTATGCCGCAGTAAGGTCGGCAGTAAAACACTCGCTTGGAATGTTCAGTCTTGCACCGACACTTGATTTTGATACAGAGCAAAGTTTCGATATCAGGATGCCGGCCAATTATCAGCCCAAACCGCCCACTATCAAGGTAAACCCCGATTACAACCCATTTAGTAATCCCAGACCCTCAGGTAGCGGCGCTGGAATGAGTGCAAACCGTGAAGGCTGGGAAAAACTTTTTGAGATTAACATGACTCCGGCCAGGGCTGATGCAGGAACAATGGCTACGCCGGTTCAACCGGAGGATAATCAGCAGGGTAATCGTCTTTTTGATGACAACCGCGAGCCTGGTGAAGCCACAACAAAACTTTTGCAGGTTCATAACCGTTATATAGTGGCGGTTATTCGTTCGGGGGTAATGATGATTGATCAGCAAAAGGCGATTGAACGCATAGAATATGAGAGACTTACAACGTCGCTTGCATCAGGTAACGGTGAAAAACAGCGTTGTTTGTTTCCTCAAACCATTCATTTGTCAGCGGCTGATGCATCTATATTTGAAGAAATGTTGCCCGACCTTGACCGCTTTGGCTTTGAAATCTCAGATCTTGGGGATGGCACTTTCCTGCTGAATAGTGTACCTGCAGCAATGAAATCAATTCAGCCTGAAGGCTTTATCGAAAACCTGATTGAGAATTTCAAGAACAACAAGCCGCTGCTGGCCATGGACAAGCAACCTGCCGTGGCTGCGATGGTAGCACGAAACATAGCACAGAAGTTTTACCGTCCACTCAAACAACCTGAAATGCAATCCATTGTTGATGAGCTTTTTGCCTGCCAGTCACCTGAAATTGCATTTGACGGAAGCCGGATCATAAAAATTCTTCCGGTTCAGGAAATTGAAAAACTATTCCAATAATTATCGTCAATGAGCTACGAACAATATAGTCCGACCGGTTTCAGGGTTTTGCCTCCAGTTGTTAAGAACCTGCTGATTATCAATGGCTTGTTTTTTCTGGCCATGATTGTATTTGACAGCATCGGTTCTATCGATCTGTCCGATATGCTCGGCCTGCACTATTTTGCATCTCAAAAATTCCATGTTTACCAGTTTGTTACTTACATGTTCATGCATGGAAATTTAACGCATATCTTCTTCAATATGTTTGCGTTATGGATGTTTGGCAGCGCTCTGGAGAATTTCTGGGGGCCAAAGCGGTTTCTGGTTTATTATTTTGTTACCGGAATCGGTGCTGCACTTATCCATTACCTGGTTTTCTATTTCCAGGTTGACCCGGTATTAACAGCCATGAATGTCTTTATCAGTCACCCTGACTTTCAATCACTTAATGCGTTTATAACATCACACAAATTCATTATCAGTGATAATTCAGGAGAAATCTGGACTCAATTTCAAAAATTCCAGTCTGATTATGCTGTTCTTACCCAGGACCATCAAAATGTGCAGGCATTACAAGGTTGTGTGAATTTTGTATCGGAATACAGGGAACATTTTCTAAATATGCCTGTTGTGGTGGGCGCTTCAGGAGCTATTTACGGATTGTTGCTCGCTTTTGGAATGATGTTCCCGAATTCCATGATATACATTTACTTTTTGTTCCCCATGAAAGCTAAGTGGTTTGTAGTGTTTTACGGTGCACTCGAACTGTTTTCGGCCATTTGGAGGCCTGGTGATAATGTCGCACATTTCGCCCACCTTGGCGGAATGATCTTCGGGATAGTACTGATTTTGCTTTGGCGACGAACTGACAGAAAGAAAAGGAATCAATACTGGGACAGTACCGGTTATTAATATCAGTTGATAATCAACAATGTACACTACACAATCGCCGGGCGAAAGGATTAAAAGCTTTTTTAGGAGCAACAGTATGTTGCCCAAGCTGTTACTTATTAATATCGCCGTGTGGCTGATCATATATCTCGGGCGCATCATTGCATTTCTATATAAGGTGCCCGGAAACGATTCTGAGATATTCTGGATTCAAAATGTTCAGACATGGCTTGCCATTCCGGCCTCGGTGCCTGGCCTGCTGGCGCGGCCATGGACCATCATCACCTATATGTTCCTGCATATCGAATTCTGGCACATGCTGTTCAATATGTTTTGGTTGTATTGGTTTGGGAAGATTTTCCTTGAATTCCTCAGCAGCCGTCAATTGTTAACGGCATACCTGCTTGGCGGCATAGCCGGGGGGCTGGTATTCATGGCGGCATATAATATTTTCCCGGTTTTCAGTTCAACTGTAGGTCAATCCATTGCCCTTGGAGCCTCAGCTTCGGTGTTGGCTATCGTAATCATGATCTCGTTTGTAGTGCCCGATTATACCATTAACCTGATGTTTATCGGAAAGTTGAAAATCAAGTATATAGCCATTGTGATGGTAGTTATGGATATACTTATGATACGATCGGGGAATGCGGGCGGACATTTTGCCCACCTGGGAGGCGCTTTATGGGGAATATCTTATGCATTGCTTATCCGTAAAGGCCTTGATCCTGCAAGAGTACTGAGCCTGTTTGATAAGGGGAATAAGAAAACCGGGTATGCAAGGCCCAGAAAAGTAAAATTCAAGAAGGTACATGCGACCGGAAAACCGTTATCAGATGAAGAGTATAACGCCCAAAGAGCTGAAAACCAGCAGAAAATAGATAATATTCTTGATAAAATTGCGAAATCAGGATACTCAACACTATCTAAAGAAGAGAAAGAGTTCCTGTTTAAATCCAGTAAGAAATAGTGATAAACAGCCTGGTTGAAGTAAACCGTATATTGTGAAGAAAGCTGGAAATAGTAGCAAGAAACGATCGTTTGGAACGCGTACTATGCTGTTTCTGAACTGGATCGCTGTTCTCCTGTTACTCCTCTCCTACTCCAGCCGCTTTATTTCACCCGGATACTTCTGGCCGGTTGCTTTTGCAGGACTCGCTTACCCGGTCTTTCTCATTATCAATATTTTTTTTCTGCTGTTCTGGCTGGTGTTTCTCAAGCCGTTTTTCCTTCTTTCACTTATTACAATAGTTCTCGGCTATAATTACCTGGTTTCCTTTTTCAGCTTTGGTTCGCACAACGGAGTGACTGATTCAGAAGATGGATTAAAAGTGATGTCTTATAACGTCAGGTTGTTCAATCTATACGGTTGGAAAGGGAACAGTCACCGGGAGATGAGGCAGGCTATTTTCGACCTTATCAAAACGGAATCACCTGATATCCTGTGCCTGCAGGAATATTACAGCGGCAAAGGATTAAAAGCAGATTATGCCGATACAATCTCAAAAGCAATATCTGCGGAATATAATTATATTTCATTCATTCACTCTGGAGGCAGGGAATTACCTGTTGGTCAGGCCACTTTTAGCAAATACCCGATTATTTTTACTGAAAAGGTCGGATTTATAAACAGTGACGTGAATTTCTGCCTGGTGAGCGATATTGTTAAGGGCACTGATACTTTACGAGTTATCAATACTCACCTCGAATCAGTGAAACTTGGAAAGGAAGATTTCAGCCTTGTTACTGAATGGAATTCATTGAATGATTCTACGATAAATTATCAGCAGAAATCACGGGCAATTTTAAGAAAAATTAAAAGTGCTTTCATTAAGCGGTCATCACAGTTACCTGTCATTGAGCATCTTATTACAGAATCGCCGTACCCGGTAATTTTTTGTGGCGACCTGAACGATACCCCGGCATCCTTTGCTTACAAAAAACTGACAAATAATCTTGATGATGCATTTGTTCTGGCAGGGAAAGGAATTGGCCAGACTTATACAGAAGTATTACCCTGGCTGAGAATTGATTACATTATGATAAGCAAGTCACTCAAGGTAAGCGGATTCGATGTCGTAAGAAAGTCGTATTCCGACCATTATCCTATCATCGCCCACATCGAGACAAAAGCCGGTAATAATGACAGATAACCATTCTCCATTGACAAAAAAAGATGCAGTTTAAGCTTACATCCGATTATATGCCGACCGGCGACCAGCCCGAAGCAATCCGCCAGTTAGTGCTGGGATTGAACAGCGGTGATCAGGCCCAGGTGCTGCTTGGTGTTACCGGATCAGGTAAGACATTCACAATAGCCAATGTTATCAAGGAAATCGGGCGGCCCACCCTTGTGTTGAGCCACAACAAGACACTGGCTGCACAGCTTTATGGTGAATTCAAACAGTTTTTTCCTGAGAATGCTGTTGAATATTTCGTTTCGTATTACGACTATTATCAGCCGGAAGCTTTTATACCTGTCACTAACACATACATTGAAAAGGATCTTTCGATCAACGAAGAGATCGAAAAACTAAGACTGAGTGCCTCTTCAGCGCTTCTGTCGGGCCGCAGGGATGTAATTGTAGTATCCTCTGTATCATGTATTTATGGTATCGGTAACCCGGATGATTTTACCAATAACGTCATCAGAATTGAAACCGGAAGCCGTGTAAGCCGGAATAAGCTGCTCTATGCACTGGTTGATGCACTATACTCCCGCACCGAGCTTGATCTTACACGAGGTAAATTCAGGGTTAAAGGCGATACCATTGATATTTTCCCGGCTTACGCTGACATTGCATACCGTGTGATCATGTTTGGCGACGAGATTGAAAGCATCCACTCGTTCGATCCCCTGAATGGGAGAATAATTGAAGAAGTCCCTAGCCTGGTGCTCTTTCCTGCCAATATTTTTGTCACCTCGAAAGATAAGATGAAAGATGCCTTGTGGGACATACAAACAGACATGGTTAAGCAGGTGGAGTATTTCAAGTCACTGAACCATAATCTCGAGGCCAAGCGGCTTGAAGACCGTGTAACTTATGATGTTGAAATGCTCAGGGAACTCGGATATTGCTCAGGTATTGAAAACTATTCCAGGTATTTTGACGGCAGAGTTCCAGGAGCCCGGCCATTCTGCCTCCTCGACTATTTTCCTGATGATTTCCTGATGGTGATTGATGAAAGTCATGTGACGGTACCGCAGATCAGGGCTATGTACGGAGGTGACCGTTCGCGCAAGCAAACCCTTGTTGAATACGGTTTCAGGCTACCTTCAGCCATGGATAACCGCCCTTTGAAGTTCGAGGAATTTGAATCGATGTATTCACAGGTTATCTATGTGAGCGCTACTCCTGCCGATTATGAACTTCAGCAAAGCCAGGGAGTGGTTGTGGAGCAGCTCATCAGGCCGACCGGCTTGCTTGACCCGCTCATTGAAGTGAAGCCGAGCCTCAACCAGATGGACGACCTGCTTGATGAAATTGAACAACGAATTCAGAAAGGCGAGCGCACACTGGTTACTACACTTACAAAAAGAATGGCCGAAGAACTGACCAAGTATCTCTCCAGGCTGGGCATCAGGTGCCAGTACATTCACAGCGAGGTTGACACGCTCGACCGCATTGACATCCTGCGTGAACTGCGCATGGGTTCATTTGATGTGCTTGTCGGCGTAAACCTGCTTCGAGAAGGCCTCGATCTGCCGGAAGTTTCGCTGGTGGCAATTCTTGATGCCGATAAGGAAGGTTTCCTTCGTTCGGAACGGTCGCTTACACAAACTGCGGGCCGCGCAGCCCGGAACCTGAACGCCAGGGTGATCTTTTATGCTGACAAAATCACTGATTCGATGCGGCGTGCCATCGATGAAACAAGCCGCCGCCGTGAAAAACAGATAGCTTACAATCAGAAGTATAATATCACACCAACGCCAATTATTAAAAGTACTGAGCAAATCATGGGTCAAACAGCTGTTGCTGATGCCAAAGCAAAACCTCAGCCCGCAGCTTATGTGGAGAGCGAAAAAATAAGTGCCGCTGCCGATCCGGTGATCGGGTATATGCCTACCGACCAGTTGAAGAAAATGGTTGATCAAACCCGGCGGGCTATGGAAAAAGCAGCCAAGGAACTCGATTTTATTGAAGCAGCGCGACTGCGTGATGAAATGCTGGCGTATAAGGATCTGCTTGACAAGAGGAAGTCGCTATAAGATATTTCGAATTGTTTATCAACGAAAAAGGCTGTATTGGATAACCAAAACAGCCTTTTTTTAAGAAGAACGGATGGATTATTTA
>DAONEL010000002.1:44963-61452 GCA_035403045.1 Bacteroidales bacterium | reverse complement strand
ATCGGCTCAGGACCTGCCGGTTACACTGCTGCAATTTATTCAGCCCGGGCCGACCTTAAACCGGTTATGTATACCGGTTTGCAAATGGGTGGACAACTCACCACAACCACTGAAGTTGATAATTTCCCTGGCTATCCCAATGGCACTAAAGGCCCTGAATTAATGGAAGATATGCAGCGTCAGGCTGAGAGGTTCGGGACTGATATTCGCTTCGGAATTATCAATGAAGTTGATTTTAGTCAGCGCCCGTTTAAAGCGGTGACTGACGATGGAAAAACCATTCAGGCTGAAACAGTGATAATTGCCACAGGAGCATCAGCGCGCTGGCTGGGCCTGGAATCAGAAAAACAGTACAACGGCCATGGTGTTTCGGCATGTGCCACCTGCGACGGCTTCTTCTACCGCGGCCTTGATATTGCTGTGGTTGGTGGTGGCGATACGGCCTGCGAGGAAGCTTCATACCTTGCAAAACTTGGCCGTAAAGTGTATATGATCGTTCGCCGCGATGAACTCAGGGCTTCAAAGGCGATGCAGCATCGGGTGATGACCGCTTCCAACATTGAGATCCTTTGGAACTCATCAACCAAGGAAATTTTAGGCGATGGAAAAGTAGTAACCGGAGCTTTAGTCGGTAACAATAAAACCGGCGATCTTCGTAAGATTGATATCCAGGGATTTTTTGTAGCCATTGGACATCAGCCAAATACGGATATTTTCAAAGGTCAGCTCGACCTTGATGAGATGGGTTATATTAAAACAGTTCCTGGCAGCACCCGTACAAGCGTTGAAGGTGTATTTGCAGCAGGCGATGTTCAGGACCACGTTTTCCGCCAGGCTATTACCGCCGCTGGTACCGGATGCATGGCAGCCATTGAAGCCGAAAGGTGGCTGGCTACAAACAAATAATGAGACAATGATTTATTGATTGAGGGGCTGCCGATGGCGGCCTTTTTTATGCTTTTTTATAAGGAATTGAAAACCAGAATGTTGATCCTTTCCCAGGCTCGCTTTCAGCCCACATATTTCCTTCAAGAAGCTCAACAAATTTCTGGGCTACAGTTAGGCCAAGGCCAAGCCCTCCGTATTGCCTGGTTTGTGTTTCATCAATCTGGCGGAACTGCTGAAAGATGATTTCCAGCTTGTCCTTTGAGAATCCAATTCCCTCATCTTTCACAAAGAAATCGATTTTCGAATCTTTGCCAAAACGGTAACCTACATCTACATAACCTTCCTCTGAATATTTCAATGCATTCTCTACCAGGTTGTTAAGAGTCCGGCGCAACATGTATTCATCGCATTTTATTGCAAAGTCATTGTCCTTATTTGCTTTCATAATCCTGAACTGGACCATCTCTTTTCCCAGGTTTGATTTCTCCAGGTTAAACCACGATTGCAGCCCACCCAACAGATCATTTATCTTTACCGGCTTTTCTTCAATTTTGGTAATTTGTGATTCAACCTGTGCTATGTCAAAAATGTCATTGATCAACTCAAGCAATGAATCAACATTCCGGTTGATAATCGAGGCATATTTTACTTTATCAGTGTCGGGAAGGGTGTGATTGGCAATTAACCCGCAAAAACCCATGATGGCATTCAGGGGAGTCCTGATTTCGTGCGACATGTTGCAAAGAAAAGCCGATTTCAGCCTGTCGCTTTCTCCTGCCTGCTGCCTTACAATATGTATCTCTTCCTTCAACCGCTCGAGTTCATCTACCAGGTTCTCATTTTCCTTTGTAATAGCCCGGAGTTTCTTTTGCTGCTTATAATACGCATATATCAGCCCGGCAACCAGGAGGATTCCTGCCGGAACTATAATCATGAACAGTATCATCCACAGACTGTTTCCGGGCGTTTCTATCGTGATATCTGCAAGAGGTATGTTCTGAAGCATATAGCGTGTCTTTGTGATTTGGGTAGTGGTTGCTTATTTATTAACCAGTTGGAATCTAGTACAAACCTACATTATTTTTAGTTCTCAACTAATTTTCGAATGGTTTTATTGTTTGGTTATCAGCCACTTATTTATTCCTGATTTGATCATGGTGTTATTCTGTGCACACCAACAGGGTATTCATCAAGAATAATTTTTTTCAATTTAGGGTAATCTTCAGGATTCTCAACAAAATCAATATTGTTGGTATCAATGATCACTATTCGCATTTCCTGCTGTTTCCTGATGTAATCAAGGTAACCGTCCTGAATTTTTTGCAGGTATTCAGAAGCAATTTTTTGTTCATACGAACGTCCGCGCTTGCGGATGTTGGCATGTAACCTGTCAACTGAGCAGTATAAGTAGATGAGGAGTTCCGGTTTTGGCAACACTGTATCAATGATATCAAACATAGTGAAATAGAGCTTGTATTCTTCGTCATTGAGTGTTTTTCTGGCAAATATCAGTGATTTGTGTATGAAGTAATCAGCAATGGTAAACGGGCTGAACAGGTCATGTGAACTGACACCCTTTTTAAGCTGATGGAAACGATCGGCCAGAAAGGACAATTCGAGCGGGAAAGCATATCTTTCCTGGTCTTCATAAAATTTGGGCAGGAACGAATTGTCTTCAAACTGCTCAAGAATCAGCCTGGCCCCGGTTTCACCTGCTAGCCTGGTAGCTAGCGAAGTTTTCCCGGCCCCAATGTTCCCTTCTATGGCAATGTATTTATAGTGGTAAGTATCCAAGGCGCACGTTGATTAGATGTCAGTTTTTGATCTTCCGGAAATTTCAAGTGAAATGTCAGCAGCGCTTTTCCAAAGGCTCACCGAGTTGTTATCTTCGACATTCTGCAGTATTTCAGAGATTTTCAGCTTTAGTACTGGATGAACCAAATCAGGAGCAATTTCGGCAAGCGGTATAAGGACAAATTTTCGCTGATTCATACGGGGATGAGGTATTTGCAGGTGATGAGTGTTATAAACATCTTTCCCGTAGAGGAGTATGTCAATATCAATTACCCTGGGCTCATAGCGGAGGTGACTGCGCCTGCGGCCCATTTCTTTTTCAAGGTCAAGTATTGTGTTCATCAAGCGGGCGGGCGATAGGGACGTTTGCAGAATCAGCACCTGGTTAAGAAAACTTGTTTCTGAGTTAAACCCCCAGGGCTCGGTTTCGTACACCGAAGAGTGCATGGTAACAATACCGGCTTTGCTGTTAAGCGCTTCCCGGGCCCTGGAAATCGCAGCAAAACGGTCACCAACATTACTTCCTGTAGAAATATAAGTTATCACCATAATTATCGATCAAATTTACAATAAGCCTTTTGCATAAACATTTCACAGATAATATGCGTTATCAAAATTTATTAACAGCTTTAGTTTTAATGATGATCAGGGGCTGCCTTTCAATGCCGATCTCTTTGTAACTTTGCTTTAATACATGCGTCTAAAACTTATCACAAAATCTTAATAATCCGGACTATGAAAGAATTTTTTAAAATGATGTTTGCCTCAATGCTGGGCTTCTTCCTTGCGTGCGCAGTTGTTTCCATCATTTTCTTTGGAATAATTGCTTCTGCACTTTCGTTTGCCAAAAAACAGGTTGTTGCAGTTCCTGAAAAAACAATACTGCAGCTCACACTCGATCAGCCAATCAATGACCGGGCATCTGATAACCCGCTGACATATCTTGGCTTTGATAAAAATTTCAGCAAGCCTATGGGGTTGACAGAAATTCTGGAATCACTCAGAAAAGCTAAAAGCGACGATAAAATCAGTGGCGTTTACCTCGACCTGGATGAGGTTCCGGCCAGTATTGCTACTATTGAGGAAATCAGGAATTCGCTTCTTGATTTTAAGAAATCAGGGAAATTTATCGTGAGTTATTCTGAAGGATACAGTCAGAAAGCATATTATCTCGCTTCGGTTTCCGACAAAATATATCTTAATCCTGCCGGCAGCATGCAGTTTAAAGGTTTGGCCGGCCAGGTCATGTTTTTTAAAGGATTACTCGAAAAACTTGACGTGGAACCGCAAATAATCCGTCATGGCAAATTTAAAAGTGCTGTTGAGCCTTTTATCCTCGACAAAATGAGCGAACCCAGCAAAGAGCAGACCCGCACATATGTCACTTCCATATGGAATCATATGCTTGATGGAATTTCTTTGAGCCGCAAGGTCAGCACAGTTGAACTCACCGCCATAGCCGACAACCATAAGATCCAGAAACCTGAAGATGCTGTTGATAATAAACTCGTTGATAAGCTTTTATATAAGGATCAGTTGATTGATGAGCTGAAAAACAGGGTGGGAGCTAAAAATGCTAAAGATATCAGCCTGATGAAGTTGTCGAAATACATGGATGCCCCGTCGTCGGAAAAAGGTGATGGACAGCCCAAAGATCGCATTGCTGTTATTTATGCACAGGGAGATATCGTCAGCGGTGAAGGCGATGAAGAGTCGATAGGTTCTGAAAGAATATCGAAAGCCATCAGGAAAGCCCGTACCGATGATAAAGTTAAGGCTATTGTTTTCAGGGTTAACTCGCCGGGTGGCAGTGCATTGGCCAGTGATGTAATCTGGCGTGAAATTGAACTGGCGAAGAAAGTAAAACCGGTCGTTGTATCCATGGGTGACCTTGCCGCATCGGGTGGATATTATATTTCCTGCGCCGCTACCAAGATTTTTGCAAGTCCCAATACACTTACAGGATCAATCGGCGTTTTCGGTATCGTCCCAAACATGCAGAAATTCTTCAATAATAATCTCGGTATCACTTTCGACGACGTGAAAACCAATCCTTACGCTGATTATATACCCACCATGCGCCCCATGACCGAAGCTGAGAAAAATTTCCTCACAGCGGACATAGAGAATATTTATTCAACATTTCTGAAACATGTATCTGAAGGCCGTAAAATGGATGTCGCTTCAGTTGATAGTATTGGCCAGGGCAGAGTGTGGAGCGGAGCTGATGCAAAACGTATCGGCCTTATCGATGAATTCGGTGGGTTGCAGGCTGCCATTGATGAAGCTGCGAAGCTTGCAAAAATTGAGAAATACCGCCTGATGAAGCTTCCTGAACAAAAAGATACCATGACCCAGATTATGGAAGCCCTCAATGGAGATCCGTCTTCAACTATGCTTAAGAAGCAGCTTGGCGTGGCCTATCCATACCTGAAATATCTGCAGTCAATGAGCCGTATGGAGGGAGTTCAGGCCTTGATGCCATATGATCTTAACATACAGTAATTCAGATTACTATAAAAAAGAAGCGCTTCCGCAAAGGGGGCGCTCTTTTTTTTTGATCATACCAGAATACAATAGAAAAGCCGGGATTTTTATATCCCGGCTCCAACTAATTACGAGTATACGAGCTGATTTATTTCGTGTAATTGGTATCAGCCAACCGTTTGTAAGAGTTGTACCTCCATTTGGCATTCTTCTCGGCAGCTTCGAAAAGTTCAATAGCCTCAGCCGGGAACGATTTCATGAGTGAGGTGTACCTTACTTCGGTTTTGAGGAATTCCTGGAACTTTGTCCAGTCAGGCTCTTTAGAATCAAGCTGGAAAGGATTAAGTCCTTGTTCTTCAAGTGCCGGGTTAAAGCGGTACAATGACCAGTAACCAGCCTGAACGGCCTTATCCTGCTGATCCTGTGCTTTTTCCATACCTGCGTGCAGGCCGTGGTTGATGCAGGTTGAGTAGGCGATGATGAGTGATGGTCCGGGATAGGCTTCAGCTTCGCGAAGAGCTTTGAGATACTGGGTTTGGTTAGCTCCCATGGCTACCTGGGCTACATAAACGTAACCATAGCTCATAGCCATCATACCGAGGTCTTTCTTACGAACCCTTTTGCCGGATGCTGCAAATTTGGCTACAGCTCCGATCGGGGTTGACTTTGACGCCTGACCGCCGGTATTGCTGTAAACTTCAGTATCAAGAACCAGCACGTTGATGTCTTCACCTGATGCAAGCACATGATCAAGTCCGCCATAGCCGATATCATAAGCCCAGCCGTCACCACCAAATGCCCATACGCTCTTCTTTACGAAATACTGTTTCAGGGCAACAAGTTCCTTGCAAAGGGTATCGTTTTCTTTTTCGAGCAGCGGCAGCACTTTATTGGTAGCAGCAATGCTGAGCGGGCCATTGTCTTTTCCTGCAATCCATTCCTGGCAGGCCTCTTTCAGTTCTGAAGAGTAATTCCCTTCAGCTAGCACGCTCATTTTTTCAGCTATACGGGTACGCAATTTGCTTACGCCAAGAGCCATACCGAATCCATATTCTGCATTGTCTTCAAACAATGAATTTGCCCAGGCAGGACCGCAGCCTGATTCCTTATTTATGGTATAAGGTGTACTGGGAGCTGAGCCTCCGTAAATCGATGAACAGCCGGTGGCATTGGCTACCATCATGCGCTCGCCAAACAATTGTGTGATGAGCTTAATGTACGGGGTTTCACCGCAACCTGCACAGGCACCTGAGAATTCGAACAAGGGCTGAGCAAACTGGCTGTTTTTAATGTTAAGGTCCTTCTGAGCAAGCTTATCCTTGTAAGTAACATTCTGAGAAACATAATTCCAGTTTTCTATCTCATGCAGCTGTGTGCCGAGCGGTTTCATGACCAGCGCCTTTGTTTTGGCAGGACATACATCGGCGCAGTTACCGCAACCGGTGCAGTCGAGCGGACTGATCTGGATCCTGAACTGCAACCCGTCAAATGTTTTCGGAATAGCTTTTAATGAAGCTGTCCCTTCTGCAAGGCCTTTCATTTCTGTTTCATTCAGCAGGAACGGGCGGATGACAGCGTGCGGACATACAAATGAGCATTGATTACACTGAATACAATTTTCACTCTGCCATTCGGGTACGTTAACAGCAATACCACGTTTTTCGTAGGCAGTTGTACCGGCAGGGAAGGTTCCGTCTTCACGTCCTCTGAATGCGCTTACCGGTAAAAGATCACCTTTCATGGCGTTAATCGGCTCAACTACCTTGCTGATAAATTCAGGAACATTGCTCTGGATTTCTTCTTCTTGTACAAGGATTGATTTCCACTCAGCAGGAATTTCTACTTTAGTCACAGCAGCTCCCCGGTCAATGGCTTCAATATTCATTTTCACCACGTCTTCACCTTTGCGGCCAAATGATTTCTTAACAGCTTTCTTCATTTCTTCAAGAGCCGTTTCATAAGGAATCACTCCTGAAATTTTGAAAAACGCAGCCTGTGTGATGGTGTTGGTCCTGTTGCCAAGCCCTATTTCTTCAGCAATTGCTGTTGCATTGATAATGTAAAAATGGATCTCGTTTTCGGCAAGATATTTCTTCATATGATCGGGAAGGCGTTTGCGGGTTTCATCAGCATCCCAAATACTGTTGAGAAGGAAAGTTCCGCCTTTTTTAAGGCCCCTGAGAAGATCATATTTATTGATATAAGCCGGAACATGGCATGCCACAAAGTCAGGTGTGTTCACCAGGTAAGGCGAACGGATCGGTTTGTCGCCAAACCTAAGGTGCGACGTTGTTACGCCACCCGATTTCTTTGAGTCGTATGCAAAATAAGCCTGGCAGTATTTGTCAGTAGTATCGCCTATGATCTTAATGGAATTTTTATTTGCGCCTACCGTTCCGTCAGAACCGATACCGTAAAACTTTGCCTGGAAAGTTCCTTTGCCTGAAAGGTCAACTTCAGGTAAAAGCGGGAGGGAAGTGAAAGTAACATCATCAACAATACCAACAGTGAAGCGGTTTTTCGGCTCATTGAGCTTCAGGTTGTTGAACACTGAAATGATCATTGCCGGTGTTGTATCTTTTGAGCTGAGCCCATAACGGCCTCCGATGATCAGCGGTTTGTTTTCTTGTTCGTAGAAAGCTTCGCGCACATCAAGGTAGAGAGGTTCTCCGTTTGCACCGGGTTCTTTGGTGCGGTCTAAAACGCAAACGCGTTTTACACCTGCCGGCATTGCCTTGAAGAAATACTTAGTTGAGAATGGGCGATACAGGTGAACGGTGACGAGTCCGAGTTTCTCACCCTTGGCATTGAGGTGATCTATCACTTCTTTAATGGTCTCGGTGATTGAACCCATGGCTACGATTACATTTTCAGCATCAGGGGCCCCGTAGTATGTAAACGGATGATATTCGCGGCCGGTGACCTTTTTCATTTCCTGCATGTATTCTTCAACCATATCCGGAAGTGCCAGGTAATATGGATTGGCAGCTTCGCGAGTCTGGAAATAGATATCCGGATTTTGAGCAGTACCGCGGGTTACAGGGTTCTCGGGATTTAAAGCTTTGTCGCGGAATGATTTCAGTGAATTGTAATCTACCAGTCCGGCAAGGGTGTCAGCAGCAGGAACTTCAACTTTCTGAATTTCATGCGATGTGCGGAATCCATCAAAAAAATGAAGGAACGGAACGCGTGATTTAATGGCTGTGAGATGTGCGACAGCGGCAATATCCATGATTTCCTGAACACTGCCGGTGGCAATCATTGCAAAACCGGTTTGGCGGGTTGAATAAATATCACTGTGATCGCCAAAAATCGAAAGTGCCTGTGCAGCCAGGCTTCGGGCTGAAACATGAAATACTGCAGGCAGTAATTCGCCGGCAATTTTATACATGTTTGGGATCATGAGCAGTAAACCCTGCGATGCAGTATATGTAGTGGTGAGCGCTCCTGATTGTAACGAGCCGTGAACTGCACCCGCAGCACCACCTTCACTCTGCATTTCAACAACTTTGACGGTTTCACCGAAAATATTCTTTTTGCCGAAAGCGGCCCATTCATCAACATATTCAGCCATGGTTGAAGATGGAGTGATCGGGTAAATCGCAGCAACTTCACTGAACATGTAAGCAATGTGTGCGGCTGCATAGTTGCCGTCACATGTCACAAAATTTTTCTTTTCAGTCATATGTTTTTTCTATTATTGATTGACTTCTGAATATTTTTTAAAAAGTCTTAAAAACCAGTGCAAAATTACCCATTATAATAAAGCAAAAACTGATTTCCCCGGCTAAAAAGGCACTGAAACCTTTATTTAAAATGAGTATGAATTATTTTGAATGTTGCTGTATGTGTGCACAATAATCAGTTGCTGAGTAATTTTGTTAAAGCTTGCTTTTACTCAATGGCTGGTAACTCATCCAGGGTCAAAATTCAAAATACTGATGTTTTAAACTTGAGATTAAACCAAATAGCATCTTAATGGTTTCATTATCACACCAAGATACAACCAATCAAACTTAGGAGACATTTACTATGATTAATCTTACTACAAACTACATGGGAATTGCATTGAAGAATCCCATCATTGCCGGTGCAAGCAATATGTCGGCGGATATCAGCATGCTCAGGCGATTAGAACAGGCCGGAGCCGCAGCTGTGGTTTTTAAATCATTGTTTGAAGAGCAGATACACCTTGAGAGTGTGCAAATGGAGGAAACGATGTATGAAACCGGAGATTTCAATGCCGAGATGACATCACTTTATCCGAAGCTAAAACATGCCGGCCCGCAGGTATATCTGGCAAATCTTCGCAAAGCCAAGGAATCGCTCGACATTCCGGTTATCGCCAGCCTGAATTGCATTGAGGACGAGACCTGGATTGAATATTCACGGCTCATTGAAAAAACAGGGGCCGACGGGCTGGAGCTCAATTTCTTTGCCATACCGCGCGATACTGAATCAGATGGGCGCACGATCGAAGAACACCAGATTGAATTATTAAAACAGGTAAAATCGAAGGTTACAATTCCCGTAAGTGTAAAACTCAGCTCTTTATATACAAACCCACTGAATGTAATTTCAAGAATGGATAATGCCGGCGCCAGCGGAATAGTTCTTTTCAACAGGTTGTTTGAGCCGGACATCAACACTGCCGAGTTGAAACATTTTGCTCCATTCAACCTGAGTCATGAAAATGATTTCCGCATGTCTCTGAGGTTTGCCGGTTTGCTATTCAATCAGATTAAAGCTTCAATTTGTGCAAACACCGGGATTTATACGGGGAACGATGTAATCAAAATGTTGCTCGCCGGGGCCGATTGTGTTCAGGTTGTGAGTACATTATATAAGAACAAACCTGAGCATATCGCTGTAATGCTGTCGGAGATAGAGAATTGGATGGAGAAATCAAAATTCAGTTCACTTGACGAATTTAAAGGTAAATTGTCAAGAGCCATGGTAAAAGATCCATTTATATACCGGCGGGCTCAGTATATCGATCTTTTGCTAAGTTCAGAGCAGTTATTAAAATAGTCAGTTATATTATTGATTAAAGGCCATCTGAACAGGATGGCTTTTTTAATGAAAAAAGCCGGCTTGGGGGAAGCCGGCATTATCAGGGGAATTTGGGGAATTGATTAGTTCTTCGAGATTTTATCGAGTAGTTTTAGAGCTTCCTGCTGGTGAAAATTGTTTTCATCCGATGCTATCAGTTTGAGCATATCTTTAGCTTTATCATTTTTATCTGATTTTAGATAACACAGACTCAGGTACCACTCAGCATGTTCGACATATAAATTCTGGTTGTCGTTTATTACTTTGAGAAAAGCGTTTGTCGCATTGTCGTAACTGTTTGTTTCAATGGAAGATATGCCATAATAGAACCATACGGCCATATTTGATTCATCCTTTGAAAGTATTTTTCCGAACATCCAGGCGGCGATCTTATAGTCCTTTTCCTGGAATTTCATGATCGCTTCGACCAGGTTCGCATCACCTGAACGTGTGACATCCAGGATATTCTCCGAACTGTAATACTGTGCAAAAAGCGCATCGTTCGAGCTATGACCGGGAATAGTAAACAGCATTGTAGCGCCAATCGCAAGCACGGCAATAACCGAAGCGGCTGCCCAATACCAGCGGCGAGGATTCATTTTAATGACTTTTTTCTCTGAATTGGCTTCCTTCTGAGCTTCGTACAGATGATTCACTTTTAAACGAAGATCAAGAACATCCTCGCGTTTTAATGCTTTATCAATCTGTTGAGAAAAACGAAATTCGGCTGCCAGTTCTTTGTTGGTAGCCATTTCTTTTACAAAATTCTCTTCTTCCACAGGAGTCATCTCCTTGTTGAGAAATTGTTCAATACTTGCTGAATGTCGAAATTTAATCATAATAATCAGTTAAAAAATTTTTGGCATCTGGGGTCGTTAGCAATTCTTCTTTTTAATTCTTCCTTACACATGTACTTGCGGGTTTTGGCATATTTTTCAGTTTTGAAGCCCATAATAGTGCCTATTTCCCTTAATGAAACATCTTTCATGAACAAGCGGAGTACTTTTTGGCAGTCTTCATTCAGTGATAAAAAGTGAATTTGTACAAGCCTGTGCAATTCAACCTCCTCATTGCTTATTTCATTCATGATATCCTCGGGCAAGTCAATATAATCTTCTACATCACTTATCTTTTCCATGACAACTTTCCGCTTGTTAAGCTTCTGGAGCCACAGATTGCGACATACCGAGTACATGTAAGTTTTGAAAGAACTGGTAAGCGTTAATTGGTTATCGGTTATTTTTTTGTAAATGATGATCAATCCATCCTGAAATATATCCTCAGCATCCTCATCACTACCAGAGTTTTCGTTGACCAGGTACTTTATTAAGGGAAAGTACTCCCGGTAAACGAAATTGATAATGTAGTCGCTCCTCAGCCTTAGCCCTTCAACAATCGCTTCATCAGAATAGTGAATCATTTACGCTGTATATTATCCAGATTTTGGAAAAAGGTAATACCATTCAGCAATTTTTTTTTGTTATTTTTATAAGATGGTAATGCATTGTTTTTCAATCCATTATTTAACTTATCAACAAAAATGCTGCTAATGGTTAATAACCTTACACAAAATTGGTAATAATTTCTTTGAAAAATTCCTTTTACATGCATTTTAAATCAATAATTCGAGTAAAATCATGCAAATATGCTATTACCTTTTTGTTTCTGGTTGATAAATATCTGTGAAAATCAAGTGAGGACAAGTAGTGAAGTTGCTTTAAGTTAATGATTATCAGGATCATAAAGAAAAGTTGCCGAAGATATCAAAGAACGTTACAGAGGATTGATTTTCAATTACTTTAATCAGGTTAAAAACAAAATACAAATAAACTACCACAACAATCCAACATTAATCTCTTTAAACTGAGTTCGCCATGAAAAAGATTTACAAAAGCTTTCTTGTTGCCTTATTCATGATTCTAGTGGGTTCTGCATCAGCAACAACTATCAGTGGAAGCATGTTATACCTGAACAATCCCGATCTGCCGATTCCTGACGCAGTGGTAAGCCTTAAAAACCTTAATACCAACACTATAATTACCTATACCACGGACGAAGATGGACATTATTTATTTGAAAATGTTCCCGCAGGCAATTATAAATTATCGGCTACCACCAGCTTGTCTGGCTATGAAATCAGCTGGGAATCAGCCTGGATGGTACTTGGTTACCTGTGCGGGCAAGTAAGTCTGACTCCTATTCAGAAACTTGCTGCTGATGTAAATGGCAGCGGTACTGTTAAAATGAATGACTTTGTTCTGATCCTTGCACACCTTTTATACGGAGTTCCTTTTCCGGTCGGTGAATGGGTTTTTGAATCCTACACTTTTTCAGTAAATGGTGCAAAAGACCAACCCGGAGGTATGAGTGGCGCTTCATCTGGCGACCTTACCGGAGTGTTTGTCCCCGGAGGACGTGACCTGCCAGCATTCCCTGTTGAACATAACACACAACTGGCCGCTTCGGCAAATGATGAGTTCACAGTATCATTAACTACCTACGAAGCCCTAAGCCTTACAGGCGCCGGACTCAACTTTAATTTTCCTGCAAATCTCATGACCATTGAATCAGTGGAATTTGCCAATGATGATTTCCAGTATTCAATCGAAGGAAATCAGCTCAAACTAGCCTGGTATGGTGACGCTGATGTTCCAATGTCATTGCCTGAAGGAACGGCTCTTGCAACACTTCACTGCCGCACAACTGCTGCATTTGGTCCTGGTGCCGAAGCCAATATCAGCCTTGATGGTTCATCGAGCCTGGCCGGAGCCAATTACACAAAAGTAACAGGCGCTAAACTGGGAATACCTTCAATCACTTATGCTACACCCAGTTTGCGTATAAGCAATTACCCGAATCCTTTCAATGGTTCAACTACCATTAATTACTATCTGCCCGAGGATGGAAACGCTTCAGTTAAAATTTATAGCTATAGCGGACAATTGATTATGAATGTTTCATTATCAGGTATGAGTGCCGGATACCATCAGCTCGAAGCAGATGCTTCGCGCTGGATGCCGGGTAATTATGTCTGTCAGATTCAATGCGAAGGCAGTCAGAAGTATACTGAATCCCGTATTCTGATAAAGACCAATTAAATAGATTAATTTGGTTATGTGGTTAAGGGGGGCGTAATGCCTCCCTTTTTTCATTATCCTTGTTTTTTTAAGTATATTTGCCAGATTATAATAAACGGTTTCTATCCTGCAGTATGCAACGGTGGCCATTTGGCGGCAGATATAGTGTTTGGCTGCATTCAGCTTTCTGTTTTTTTTCACTTTTTTGCTTAGGATACTGCATCCTCATTACAGGGTGCATAAAAAGCAAAAACGAGAAGAGCTCAGAAGATAAAGGCTCGGATATCGCAATGGCCGAATCTTTTATGCAGCAGTCGCTTGCCGACAGTGCTGTTATCTACTTCAAAAAAGCGACTGCCGATGCACTGAAAGTTAAAGATTTTGATTTATGGTTCAGGGGTATTTCCGGGACAGTGGAATGCTACAGGTCGGGAGGCAATTTTGAAGATGCCCTTTTATTGGTTAACCAGGCTCAGGCTACAGCCAAAAGACAAAACGATACAACAAGTAATATTTACGCCGGCATTCTCCATAAGAAGGCACTCGTGCTTACTGACCAAAGGGACTATTCCTCATCAAACAAGCTGCTCGAGCGTTCAATTGCCATAAGATTGGCACAAACTGTAAAATGGGATACGGCTGCAGGCCTTTCCTATAACATTCTCGGAAATAATCACCTCTTTCAGGGCGAATATAACCAGGCACTGGAGAATTACCTTAAAGCAGCTACATATTTTGGGAACAAAAACAAATCAGTTGACCTGGCAACAATCAACCAGAATACCGGCATTGTTTACGCTTTGAAAGGCGATTACGATAACGCAAAAGATTATTTTCATAAGGCGCTTATCATCAATCAGGCTGTGATTTCGGCCAGCGATCCTAAACTTGCTTTGGTATATCTTAATTATGGAAGGTATTATTCGCTGATTGGAAACGATCGTGATGCCCTTGATATGTATAACAAAGCCGAGCTTATATATAAAAATGCATCCGGTGACAATACTAAAAACCTTGCACCACTTTATCATAACCTGGGTAACATCTATGCCAACAATGCCGATTATGATAAGGCCCTTCTCTATTTCAATAAAGCCCTTTCATTATATCAGAAAATGCCGGGTGAAACTGAGCAAAATATTCCGGCCATCCTTTCCAATATAGGATTTATTTATGAGAAAAAAGGCAACTATCAGCAAGCGCTTGATAACTACCTGCAATCGGTAGAAAAGGGGAAGAATACGATCAACAAAGTGACAATCTACCGCAATCTTGCAAATATTTACCTGGTGACAAACCATCCGGAGGATGCAAAACTCTATTATGAGCTTGCCCTTGATGAAAGCCTTGAGACTTTCGGAGAGAAGCATCCTGAAACTGCATTTACATATCTGAAATTCGGGGAATTTCTTTCACTTACCGGTAAAACCAGCGAAGCCCTTACATTTCTTGACAAAGGTTTATCTGCATACAAACAATTATATGGTGATAAAGGTTCTGATGTTGCAACCGCTTACAAGTATATTGGCAATCACTATCTCAGGAATAACGACCTGATAAATGCATTGGACAATTTCCAGGAATCATTAATATCTGCCTTCTCTTCATTTAATAGTAAGAAAGCAGCAGATAATCCGGAGATTTCGAAAAATGAAATTTACTACTTCATATTGAACTCGCTTAACGGGAAAGCCTATGCCCTCAAAAGCCTTTTCGAGAAGAACAAAAACCGGGTCGACTATCTTGAAGCAAGTGCTGCTGCCTACGACGCATCCATAAGAATGATTGAACTACTCCGTTCGTCGTACCAGAACGAAGAGAGTAAACTTCTGATTGCTGAAAATGAAAAAAACACATTCAGAGATGCTATCACTGTCAGTGCTGAATTGTTCACGTTGACAAACGATCGAAAATATCTGGAGAAAACGCTGAAACTTTCTGAAAAAGGCCGGTCAGCAGTACTTTTATCCAATATACGTAACCTTGAAGCCAAACAAGTTGGCGAAATTCCTGATAAACTGCGTAATCAGGAAACACGTCTTAAAGAGCAAATCGGACAATATGAGAAGTTTGTATATGACGAGAAGGCAAAATCAACTGCCGATGCTGGTAAACTTACGCTCTGGAACAATAAGCTTTTTGAATTAAACAACAGCTATGACAGCCTGGTGACGATTTTTGAAAAGCAATTCCCGGCCTACTACAAGATGAAATATGATAATTCAGTGCTGGGAATAAAAGAGATTCAGGACAAGTTATCAAATGATCAGGTTGTTATTGAATACGTTATCAACGACTCAACACATCTTTACACATTTGTAATTGGTAAAACAGATGTTGATCTCATCTCAATGCCTCTCAGCAAACAGTTCTTTGATGATATAACAACCTTGTCGGAGCAAATGTCAGGTAAATCTTTCAATAATTACAACCGGAAAGACTTCGATCATTTTGTTGAAGCTTCTGAACGACTCTATAAAATACTAATTCCCGAAAAATTATCAAGTAAACTTCCCGCCGAACTCATCATTATCCCTGATGGAGAATTAGGTTATCTTTCGTTCGATATACTGCTTACCGGCCAACCCAAAACGGATGCGATGAGCTACAAAAGCCTGCCTTATCTTATCAGGAAATCGGCTATAAACTACGCTCCTTCTGCAACCATGATGTTCGGCGATTTTGGCAATAAGCAGCAAGTCAGTAATGATGTTGTTGCTTTTGCACCGACATATGAAAATATGAAAGGGATTCCGCTCAATGCCATACTTAACAGGCAATCGGCACAAAGCTACCTGCTGCCAATTCCGGGCGCCCAGATTGAGGTGAAAAATCTCAGGAGTATTTTCAAATGCAGGGTTCTCCAGGATAAGAAAGCCACCAAGGGAAACTTTATCAAATATGCCGGCAATTACAGTATTCTCCATCTGGCAATGCATACCCTCATTGATGATGAGAATCCCCTGTACTCGAAATTGGTTTTTTATCGGGATGAAGATACGGGTGAATCAAACCTGCTGAATACCTATGAGTTGTTTAACATGAAACTGAATGCTCAGCTTGCTGTGCTGAGCGCCTGCAACACAGGGAAAGGCAAATTGCTCGGTGGTGAAGGTGTGCTGAGTTTATCGCGGGGCTTCTTCTACGCCGGGGTTCCGAGTGTTATCATGACTTTATGGGCTGTTGAAGAC
>DAONEL010000002.1:10248-44863 GCA_035403045.1 Bacteroidales bacterium | reverse complement strand
CTTCTTCTACGCCGGGGTTCCGAGTGTTATCATGACTTTATGGGCTGTTGAAGACCGGTCAGGGGCTGATCTGATGACCTCATTCTACAAGTATCTGGCTGATGGTAAAACCAAGAATGAGGCTCTGCGCCTGGCAAAGATTGATTACCTGAAATCCTCCGACCAAATGAGGTCACATCCGCATTTCTGGGCTGCATACATGAGCATAGGCAATACAAATCCTCTTAACGGCGTAAGTAAACCGTTTAGTGCCGTTTATTATATAATAGGTATTTCACTGCTATTCGTTTTATCAGTAGTTGCAATTATCATCATAAGGCGCAGGCGCACATCAGTGTAAATATTCTCTAAGCCTCTATTTTCCTACCTTTGTAAAAAAAATCCGTGATCTACCCTGGTGATTTTGAACAAAAAATCGGTTTCGACATAATCCGCCGTATGTTGAAAGAACGATGCCTTGGCCTCCCGGGGAAGTTGCTGGCAGATGGAATTGCTTTTTCTGCTGAATACCCGGTAATACGATCAGAATTGGAAATAACAGGGGAGTTTCGGGAAATGCTGATCACTTCTCCCGGATTTCCGATCAATGAATATGATGATCTGAGCAGTGAGTTACATCGAATACATACAGCCGGGACATATCTTCTGCCTGAAAACCTCATGCAACTGCGGCACTCGCTCACGATTGTCAATGATGTGATCCACTTTTTCCGTACACTCGACAGTAGTTCATTTCCGAATATTGCCGGGCTGACAGCGGATGTTTTTGTTGATCTGCGTATCATACAGGAGATCAACAGGATAATGAATGAGCATGGTGAGATACGCGACAATGCGTCAGAAAAGCTCCTTACAATTCGTAAAAGTATTGCCGGTATCAAATCGCAGATAGACAGGCGAATAGCCCAGTCGTTGACGCAGGCTAAAACCCAGGGCTGGATTAGCGACGAATCCAACATAACCCTGCGCAACGGCCGGCTTGTAATTCCGGTTCCTGCAGCTAATAAACGACGCATCAAAGGATTCATCCATGACCAGTCGGCAACCGGGCAGACAGTATTTATTGAACCGGCCGAAGTATTTGAGCTGAATAACGATATCCGGCAGCTTGAGCTTTCTGAACAGCAGGAAATCATCAGAATACTATTGCAATTTACTGACTACCTGAGGCCTTACCTTTCGGGTATAATAGAATCGTTTGCATTTCTGGGACATATTGACTTCCTGCGGGCAAAAGCCGTGTTTGCTCTGGAAACAGGCGGAACTAAACCCCTTTTTACAAGTAAACAAAAAATCGATTGGCTTGAAGCACGTCACCCGTTGTTGCTATTGTCACACAAAAAGCTGAATAAACCAGTAATTCCGCTTGATATCGGGCTGGATGAAACCAACAGAATACTTATCATTTCCGGCCCAAACGCCGGAGGGAAGTCAGTTTGCCTGAAAACTGTAGGGCTGCTTCAATATATGCTGCAGTGCGGATTGCTTGTCCCGGTGCGCGAGACCAGTGAAATGGGCGTGTTTGCCAATATTTTTATCGATATTGGCGATCAGCAATCCATCGATAATGACCTGAGCACATATAGCAGCCACCTTATTAATATTAAAAACCTCCTGGAATTTGCCGGAAGCAATACATTGTTCCTGATTGACGAGTTTGGCGCCGGCACCGAACCTCAGTCCGGAGGAGCAATTGCAGAGACGGTGCTTGAAGTGCTCAATGCTAAAAAAGCATTTGGCGTGGTTACGACGCATTATGCCAACCTGAAACTGCTTGCGTCAAAAGGCAATGGAATTATTAACGGCGCAATGCTTTTTGATACCCGAAAGTTAAAACCTCTTTACAAGTTGAATATCGGTAAACCCGGGAGCTCTTTTGCGTTCGAGATCGCTGCCAATATTGATTTTCCGGCAGAAATACTTTCCGGGGCAGCCGAGAAAGCCGGAACCTCGAAGCTTGATTATGATAAACTGATACAGGAACTGGATAATGAACGGGAAGAGATCTTGCTGAAAGAAAAACAGTTGCAGCGAGCTGATGAACTTCTCTCATCACTTATCAGTAAGTATGAGAAACAGCAGTTGGACCTGGAGGCAAAACGGAAATTAATTCTGGAGAATGCCCAGGCTGAAGCAAAACGACTGGTTGAAGGTTCAAACAGCCTTATTGAGAATACAATTCGTGAAATCAGGCAGTCACAGGCTGAAAAATCAAAAACCAGGCAACTGCGCGTTGAAATGCAGGAGAAGGCTGAAGAATTGCAGGAAACGGTCAATCAAATTTCAAATACAGTTAAAAATGTTGAACCTGAGACCGAACCAGTTATTAAGCTCAATCCAGAAATTGGTGATCCTGTAAGGATTGAAGGCCAATCGGAAATAGGTGAAATTGAAGAATTGTCAGTATCTGATGCTTTGGTTGCCTTTAAAACAGTGAAACTTCGAGTACCTCTGCAGAGACTTGTCGCACTTGAAAAACCTGCCGGACAGCAGAAAACAAAGAAAAGCTTTGATTACCGGTACCATAATATTATTAACGACATCAACGCGAGGCTGGCAAACTTTAAATTGAGTATTGATGTGCGGGGTTACAGGGGAGAAGAGGCTGTGACACTTATTCAGCGCTATGTTGACGAAGCGCTGCTTCTCAATGTGCCTGAAGTAAGTATTCTGCACGGGAAAGGCAACGGCATACTCAGGCGCATGATCCGGGAGTACCTTCAATCGGTTCATGAAGTGCGAACCATGAGCGATGAGATTCTGGAAAGAGGCGGAGCAGGCATTACTGTCGTCAGGTTTCGATAAAAATCCGGTAATGCGGTTCACCGCATAATCACCTGAGTAACTCTTTTTCGCGACGTGTAAGGCTTTCGGATACAAGCCTGTATGAATCGTCTATCCATTCTCTGAGCAGATCATCGCTTACCGAACCATCAATGACGACTGTATTCCAGTACTTTTTGTTCATATGATAACCCGGCAGTACACAGTGGTAGTGTTCGCGCAGTTCAAGCGCTTTTTCAGGATCACATTTTACATTCATACTGAACGCATCCAATAGGTCAGTTAAAAGAAACATTTTGCCGGCGACTTTAAAAACCAGTGTGTTTTCATCGAAGGGGAAACTCTCTGTCACTGCTTTTTTTGACAGGCAATATTCGCGCAGATCTTCAATATTCATGTTACTTCAGATTTATAATTGGTCGATCTATTGTTCTCTTTCAGGAATTTCAAAATAAAAAGCAAATGTAAAAAATTCATTTACACATCATTATGAAGTCATGACACTCGATGGGGCTTGTTTAATGCCGGATAAAAAATTATCTTTGTACTTTAGCGCCCGATTTTTTGACGAGATCAATACAAAAAGGTATTAACTAATCCAGAGTTTATGTCGTTAAGCACGAAAACTACTGACCTGAAGCGGAGGATGCGTGAAGCCCTGCGTGGTGGCGGAGAAAAAGCCATTGAAAAGCAGAAAGCCACTGGCAAAATGACCGCACGCGAACGAATCATCGCTCTTCTCGATCCCAAATCGTTCCACGAGTACGACCTTTTTGTCGAACACGCCGGACGCGATTTTGATATGAGCGATAAATACCTTCCAGGCGACGGGGTAATTACCGGCACAGGTACTATCAATGGTTACCCGGTTTGCATATTTGCCCAGGATTTTACTGTAGCAGGCGGCTCACTGGGATACATGCATGCCAAGAAGATTACCAAGATCATGGATCACGCCATGAAACTGAAAGTTCCCCTGATTGGGATCAACGATTCAGGTGGAGCCCGAATACAGGAAGGTGTTAACTCATTGGCAGGTTATGGTGAGATTTTCTGGCGAAATACTCAGGCATCCGGGGTGATACCCCAGATCTCGGTTATCCTTGGACCATGCGCGGGAGGTGCCGTATATTCACCGGCTCTCACCGATTTTGTATTTGTGGTCGACAATATTTCCAAGATGTTTATCACTGGACCAGAGGTAATTAAAACAGTTCTGGGTGAAGATATCTCAATGGAAGAACTTGGTGGAGCCCGCGTGCAGGCCGAAATAACAGGTAACGCTCATTTTTTTGCTGAAAGCGAACAGGAATGTTTTGAACAAATTAAGCTTCTGTGCAGCTATATTCCTTGGAATAACAACAAGAAAGCCGATCCGTTCCCGGTAAAACCACCTCGTACAAGGCAGTACAATATCAACAAAATATTTCCTACCAATCCGCGTCAGCCTTACGATGTAAAGGAGATAATCTGTGCAATAGCCGACGATAGTGATTTCTTTGAAGTTCATTCGCGCTGGGCTGAGAATATTGTGGTCGGTTTCGGACGAATGAGCGGACATACCGTTGGTTTTGTTGCTAACCAGCCTCTGGTTCTGGCAGGGGTACTCGATGTTGATTCAAGTGATAAGGCTGCACGGTTCATCAGGTATTGCGACGCTTTCAACATTCCGCTGGTTACCCTGGTTGACCTGCCAGGTTATTTGCCCGGCGTTGATCAGGAACATGCAGGCGTTATACGGCATGGCGCCAAAATTTTGTATTCATACAGCGAAGCCACCGTGCCTAAAATTACAGTTATCCTGCGCAAGGCTTACGGCGGAGGCTACATTGCCATGTGCTCAAGCCATCTCAGGGCTGATTTTGTTCTTGCATGGCCTACAGCCGAAATTGCTGTTATGGGTCCTGAAGGCGCTGCCAATATCATTTTCAGGAATGAGATTAAAAGTTCCGAGAATCCTGAAGAAATGCGCAAACAAAAAATTAAGGAATACAAGGAGAAATTTGCAAATCCTTATGTGGCAGCAGCTTATGGTTATGTGGATGCTGTTGTTGAGCCTGAAGAAACAAGAAATATGGTTATACACGCTTTACAAATATCCATTGAAAAAAGTGTAGACCGTCCAAATAAGAAACATGGAATTCCTCCATTTTAATCAGCTTCTCAATGTGTTTAATTTCAGGTTGATAATTCAGCCCCAAATTAACCTGTGCAAATAACCGGAGTTCAACTCTGTCAGTTCCAGTTTGTTCTGTATTCTCTAAAAAACAATTATGGAAGAAAAGTCACAAGTTCAGCCAGCCATCGAGGTCCAGGAAGAATCCCAGGCAGATGAGATATTGCAATCACTTGTTATTGAGGATGTCCGCTACAAGACCCGGCTGAGTAAAAAATTCCTTGCACGCAAAAACTATGTGCCACAAGACCCGAAGAAAATTGTCTCTTTCATTCCGGGTACCATTATTAATGTTTTTGTTAAAAAAGGCAGCAAGGTTAAGGAAGGTGAAAAGTTGATGGAACTTGAGGCGATGAAAATGGTAAATACCATATTCTCACCTGCCGATGGTGTTTTGAAGGAGGTTTATGTAAAAATTGGAGACCTGGTTACAAAAAATCAGCTTCTGCTCCAGTATAAGTGATTGACTTTACTCATCAGCAATGATGAGTGATCCATACTCCTGGTTATTTATCCGGATAAATTCCAGTATTTCGGCTTTTCCCTGGCCTGCAACGGATGACGATATGAAGACTGGAGGCAGTTCTTCCCATTCTTTTTCCAGTTCTTTCCTGAATACAGCAACGTTTGACTGCAATTTGTTGCGCGAAAGTTTATCAGCCTTTGTGAACACGAGGCAAAATGGCAACTGGTGATTTCCAAGCCAGTTGATGAATGCAAGGTCACTTTTTTGGGGCTCCAGCCGGGAATCAATCAGTACAAACGTGTACATCAACGACTTGCGATGAAGAATATAGTCGTGGATCATGCGTTCCCACTTTTCCCTCTCTGTTTTCGAAATTTTTGCAAATCCATAGCCCGGCAAATCAACCAGGTACCACAGGTCTTCAACCGAATAAAAATTAAGTAAACGGGTTTTGCCCGGTGTGGCTGATGTCCGGGCCAGTCCTTTTACGCCGGTTAACATATTGATAAGCGAGGATTTACCCACATTTGAACGGCCCACAAAAGCATATTCGGGGATTTTTTCGCGAGGACAGCCTTTGCGTTCGGTCGCACTCATTACATAACTTGCAGGTTGCATACCCATATTTCTGGCAACTAAATTTCAGTGAAAAGTAAATAGAAAAACTTCAGGGTGAATTGCAAATACAGCTTTTAAAAGCTTATTCACGAACCAGGGGTGTAATATGGCGCTCTTTCTTAATGTCGTAAATGTCATCGATTGTCACCAGTATTCCGGTTTCTTCAACATCACCAAAGCCCGGATTCAGGCTTGTGCCAAAGCAAAGCATAGTTGACGACAGGCTCATATAAACATTCACGAGCGGTGGAATATTCTCGTTGCAGCGGCGAACTTCCTGAACAAGCAATCGATAATCTTTTTCGTAGTTTCCTGCTGTAAAGAATGCTTCAAGCTCATCAGCAGGTGTCTCAAGTTTTAGTTCAATTTTGGGGTAAACCAGGTTCTTATGGTCGTTGAAATACTTATTCATGAAATAAAGTATGAGGTCACGGGCGCGGGTGTCGTAATGAGGGTACATGGTGATTTTTCCAAAGAAATATTTGATATCGGGATTTTGTACAATAATGGCACCCAGCCCGTTCCAAATGTTGTCGAGCGCATACATTCCCCGGCGCACGTCAACTGTAGGCTGGTATGCTGGTTGTACAAACGACCGGCCAAGTTCGATGGTGTGAGGCAGATAATCTTTGACAAATGTTTCTGAAAGTTCAAACAACTCAGTGGTAGGCGTATCGACCTGGCCATCAGGCTTTATCTTCAACTTATCACCCCTGATAAACCTGTAACCGCCTACTATCTCTTTCTCATCGGGATCCCAAACCAATAGTTGCTTGAAAGGTGTTTCAGTATCCAGGTCAAATTCATCCAGATCGCAGTCTTTGCCTGTTCCACCTCCTGCGTCACGAAAAGTAATTTCACGCAAACGACCGATCTCGGTAACAACATTCGGTGAATCCTGCCAGGTGACAATAAATATTTCATTATTACCCATATTCGTGTTTTTCACGAATTTTTCCTGGGTAAGTTCGGCCATCAGGAGTTCTCTGTCAACTGGAGGGATGATATCTAACATATTAATTATGAAGTTTTTAGTTAAGATTTTTCAACAAATTCGGCTTCGGCGGCGGATTCAAGTTTATAAACATGTGCTTTTACAAGTTGTGCCCAATCCAGATCGGTATGCCGTTTATCGAAAGTTTGCCAGGGAATAGGCTTGCCAAAGATAATATTCAATGTCTTATCATGTTGCTGATACATTTCGTCGACAAGGTATAGCATTTCGATATTGGCCTTAATGCCAGCCATATTTCTCAGTCGCGACAGGTTGTAAAACCAGTTGGAGTTCCGGCCGTCGACATGACAGGGGATAATGTCGCGTTTGTGTTTGCGTGCTTTGGTTATAAAACTTTTCTTCCATTCAAGATCGCAAATGCCGCCGGGCTGCTTGCGTGAGCACAATCCTGCCGGGAAATACAGTATTGCCCTGTCCGAAGCAAAAGTGTCATCAATAATCTTAGCATTTTCGGCGTTACTCCCATGTTTGTTTATCGGGATAAACAGGCTGCGCAACTGTGGCAGGTTCATCAACAGATCGTTGACCGGAAATACAATATCCGGTCTTATTTTTCCGGCAACATGCATCAGGGCAAGCCCGTCGAGACCGCCAAGCGGATGGTTTGAAGCAATAATAAGACGGTTGCTGTTGCTAATGTTTTCAGTACCAGATATATTGAGAATAGCACCAAACTCCTTTAAAATTGCTTCTACAAAATCAAGGCCGGATTTTTCCCGGTTGCGGTACAATGCTTTGTTGATCTCATCCTGATGAATTACCCGTTTTAAATATGATTTGATAAAACCGGGCAGTAAACGGTTCAGCCGTTCGCTTTTGCTTTTGATTACTCGCTCAAGATCAATAAAGTCTTCAGTGATCTCAACGTTCCTGGTAGCGTCTGGTTCCATTTCGGGTTTTGGGTTAGCCTGTACAGGCCTGAATCAGGCAGATCAGACTCACAAAATTAACTAATATCAGGTTAAATATCATGATTCAGCACTATTGAATTTATAAGATAGCTTCTGCTTCGCATATTTTAATGAAATTACCTTGCTTTAGAAGCCTCTATTCTCCGATGTTTTAAAAAATTATCACACAGTTTTGCACTATTATCAGTATGTCTGAAAATTGTTAATAAAAAAATTGTGGTAACGAGTGCAAATAAGTGGTAATCTTGAATTAAATTTACACCCCAAAAGTGGGAAAACTGCGATGTCAAATCTCATAGGCGTTCACGACTGTAAAGCTGATGCAAAAGGAAGGGTTCTTTTTCCTATTGCCTTGAAAGGTCAGTTGCTGGAAGTAATTGACAGGGGATTTGTCATTAAAAGGAGCATTTTCCAGCAATGCCTTGAACTTTATCCCCGGCCTGAATGGGAACTGGTGAGCCGTGATGTGAACAGGCTGAACCGTTTTGTGAAGAAAAACAACGACTTCATCAGGGTTTTCATGGCAGGTGTTCGCGAGGTATCGCTTGATGGTACAGGCCGCATCCTTATTCCCCGCGACCTGGTAAATTTTGCCGGTATAAAGAACGATATAGTGCTTGCCTCGGCGGTAAACATTATTGAAATCTGGGATAAGGAGAAGTACGAAGCTGCCATCGCATCCACAACGCAGGATTTTTCAGCCCTTGCCGAAGAGGTAATGGGGAGTATTCCACCAATTGAATGAAAACTGTATGTATCATCAACCTGTTATGCTTAATGAAAGCATCGAAGGTATGGCCATCAAACCGGAAGGCGTCTATGCTGACCTTACCTTCGGTGGTGGCGGGCATTCGAAAGCAATACTGAGCAGGCTTGGAAAACAAGGCCGGCTTTTTGCTTTTGACCAGGATGAAGATGCACTGATCAATACCTTACCTGACGAAAGATTTCAGCTTATCAACCAAAATTTCAGGTACTTCCGCAACTTCCTGAGGATGTACAAAGCATTGCCGCTCGACGGAATACTTGCCGATCTTGGAATTTCATCATACCAGATAGACACTCCTGAACGGGGATTTGCAACCCGTTTTGATGGCCCGCTTGACCTGCGCATGGACCGTAAACACCCTTTTACAGCATCACAATTGGTTAACACTTATTCTGAGGAAAAGCTAAAGGAAGTCTTTTACCGGTACGGCGAAATTGAAAATGCCAGGCAACTGGCCGCCATTATTGTCCAAACCCGTCCACACAGCAATATCAGCGGATTCAAACAGGCAATAGCTGTTTGCACTCCCCGCAAAACCGAAAATAAATACCTGGCAATGGTCTTCCAGGCATTGCGAATTGAAGTGAATGATGAATTAGGCGTATTACAGGCCATGTTGCAGCAATCAGCAGAGTCGCTGCAAACGGGAGGCCGCCTGGTTGTGATTTCATACCACTCGCTTGAAGACAGGCTCGTAAAAAACTTCATCAGGGCAGGGAATTTTGAAGGCATCCTTGAGAAGGACTTTTACGGAAATATTAATGCCCCTTTGAAGGCTATTACCCGAAAACCACTGGTGCCTTCCAATGAAGAACTTGAAAGCAACCCACGGTCGCGCAGTGCAAAACTTCGTATTGCTGAGAAGATTTAAGTATGGAAGAGACTAAGAACCAAATAACTGAATCTCAGCCAGAGCAGACTGCAAAGCCTGCAAAAAAAGGCTTGAAAAGGCTGACCTCGGGGATGAAGAGCATTCTCGATGGTAACATTTTTACGAACGTAAAGGTTATCGGCCTTTTACCATACCTGGCATTCATAACCGGATTAGGTATACTGCTGATATTCAATACAAACTATGCCGACAGGACCATTATCGAAATAGGTAAGACCAAGAGGCTGAATGAAGAACTCCGGTACGAATACATCACGACCAAAGCAAAACTGATGCAGCTCTCAAGACAGAGTCAACTTGTTAAAACACTGGCATCCACAGGATTAAAAGAGTCAACGATTCCGCCTAAAAAGATACTGGTTGAAACTGACAAGAATTAATGAGAAAACTTCAAATAACTATAAATGGATACTAAAAAGGACATATTGTGGCGCGTTTACCTGGTTTACCTGGGGATGTTCCTGTTTGCCCTCGCCATTATAGCAAGGATTGTCTATATACAGGTTGCTGAAGGTGATAAGTGGAAAGAGAAGGCACGTAAACTCTCACTCAAGTATTTCAACATTGAAGCCACGCGGGGTAATATTTACGATGCCAACGGCGAATTCCTGTCCACTTCTGTTCCCATCTTCGAGATACGCATGGATGTGGCTTCTCCTTACATCACTGACGAAATCTTTAAATCCAATATTGATTCACTGGCATGCAGGCTTTCAGCATTTTTCGGCGATCGTTCAAAACGTGAATATAAATCTCTGATAACAAAGGGCAGAGCCGAAAACAACCGGTACTTGTTGCTCAAGCGTAATGTCAACTATGATCAGTTAAAAACTTTAAAAACATTTCCGATTTTCAGAAATGGGAAAAATAGCGGCGGACTGATAGCCAGGGCAATTGACCGTCGTATTCAACCATACAGCCATCTGGCATTTCGTACCATTGGCTGGGATAAGGAAGGAAATGAGAACGACCTTGGCCTCGAAGGAGCATTCAGCAGCGAACTGGAAGGTGAAAGCGGCAAACGCCTGATGCAGCGCATTGCCAACGGTAACTGGCGGCCGCTGAACAATGAAAATGAAATTGATCCCCGTAATGGTAACGACATCATAAGCACCATCGACATTCACCTGCAGGATGTTGCTGAAGAAGCATTAATGAAGCAACTTATTGCAAATGAAGCTGATCACGGTTGTGCCATTCTAATGGAAGTTAAAACGGGAAGGGTAAAAGCCATTGCCAATCTTGGAAAGAATGCATCGGGCGAGTATGAAGAAAAATACAATTACGCTATTGGTGAAGCATCAGAGCCCGGATCTACTTTCAAGCTTTATTCATTATTAGCCGCATTTGAAGACGGCAAAACCGACCTCGATGAGAAGTACGATTGCACAGGTGGCATCACGCATTATGCCAACCGTACAATGAAAGACTCCCATCTCGGCACAGGTGTTCTCACGGTAAAGCAGATTTTTGAGAAATCATCCAATGTTGGAGTCTCAAAGATAATCTATAAGGCATATGCTTCTAATCCTCAGGCATTTATCGAAAGGCTTTACAGCTTTTCGGTAAGCAAACCGCTTGGCCTGGAGATTGCCGGTGAAGGCAAACCCAGGATCAAAGATACACATGCAAGGTCTTGGTCTAAAGTTTCATTGCCTTGGATGTCGATAGGTTATGAAGTTGCACTCACTCCCTTGCAGATTCTTACTTTTTACAACGCTGTCGCCAACAATGGTGCGATGGTGAAACCGCGTTTTGTCGATGAAATACGTCAGTCGGGGCAGGTTATCAGGGAATTCAGGACAGAAGTGATCAACCCGAAAATAGCATCAGATCAGGCATTGAAAAAAGCAAGGATAATGCTCGAAGGGGTTGTAGAGGAGGGAACCGGTACATCATTAAAAAATCCCGTTTACAAGATTGCCGGGAAAACCGGGACGGCTCAGATAGCCATGAATAACGCCGGGTATAACAAATCAAGCTATAAGGGTACTTTCTGCGGTTATTTTCCCGCTGAAAACCCCCGGTATTCCTGTATAGTAGTCATCAATAACCCAACAAAAGGGATTTATTATGGCGGCGCTATTTCGGCACCTGTATTCCGCGAGATTGCCGACCGGGTTTACGCTGCTGACATGGAGATGGGAATAACATGGACCGATTCAATCCCATCAAATCAGCCCATTCCTTTCCGGGGAGGTTTTGGCAATGATATGGCTACGGTTTATCGGTGGCTGGGCTATAACCGGAATCCGTTCAGTAACTCCTGGATCACTACCGATAGTACCGGTTTAAAAGCAAGACCTGTTATCATTAAGGCCGGTATCGTGCCCGATGTATGCGGAATGGGAATGCGTGATGCCACTTACCTGCTCGAAAAACATGGTTATAAAGTGAGGGCAAATGGGGCTGGCCTGGTGAAACAACAATCAATAAAACCCGGAACCAATGCTCTGCCCGGGAGCCTCGTAGAACTTCGACTCGAAATATAGAAAGTGCTCATAATCAATGAAAAAACTGGCTGATATATTTGATAAAACTGATATTCTCTCGCTGAAAGGTGACCTTTCTGTAATGATATCAGGGATCACTTTCGATTCACGAAAAGTGGAACCAGGCTGCCTTTTCATTGCTGTTAAAGGAACTCATACTGATGGCCACCTCTATATCAGCGATGTGATTGAAAGGGGAGCCGTTGCGGTCGTTTGTGAAACTATGCCTGAGAAAACAACCCCGTCAGTTACCTATATAAAAGTAAACGATAGCAGTGATGCCCTCGGTAAAATAGCCTCGGCCTGGTATGGTTATCCTTCCTCAAAGCTCAGATTGGTCGGGATTACCGGTACAAACGGCAAGACAACAACTGTTACCCTGCTTTTCAATCTTTTCAGGGAATTGGGTTATCATGCAGGGCTGCTTTCGACAATAAGCAACCGCATCGACGACGAAGTTATTACTTCCACGCATACCACTCCCGATGCATTACAACTCAATGGTTTGCTGGCGCTTATGGTTGATAAGGGCTGCGATTACTGTTTCATGGAGGTTAGTTCACATTCGGTTGTGCAGAATCGCATTGCAGGGCTCACCTTCGCCGGAGGCATTTTCAGCAATTTAACCCATGATCACCTCGATTTCCATAAAACCTTTGATGAATATCTGAAAGCCAAAAAACGCTTCTTTGACGAACTCCCTTCTGATGCTTTTGCCTTAACGAATATTGATGACCGCAATGGCAGGGTTATGATTCAGAATACACTGGCTGGCAAACACACTTACAGCCTGCTTTCGATGGCCGATTTCAAAGGGAAGATCATTGAAACGCCGCTGGACGGAATTCACCTGGATGTTGATAGCACAGAAACGTGGTTCAGGCTGGTTGGACAGTTCAATGCTTACAATATAATGGCAGTTTATGCTGCCGCAGTGCTGCTTGGCGAAGATAAACTGGAAGTTCTTACCACCCTCAGCAAGCTGGGTTCGGTTGAAGGCAGGTTTGATTACCTGAAATCGCCTGATAACATTATTGCCATCGTTGACTACGCCCACACGCCCGATGCCCTGCAGAATGTGCTCGATACCATAAGCTCTCTCAGGACAGGAGACGAAACACTCATCACGGTGGTGGGCTGTGGCGGTGACCGCGATCGCACCAAAAGGCCGGTAATGGCTCGTATTGCCAGCCGTATGAGTGATAAAGTGATCATAACTTCCGACAACCCCCGTACCGAAGAGCCCGAAGCGATCATCCGCGAAATGCTTGCCGGCATCGAAAGTGATTGTTCGCGCAAGGTGCTTACGATGACTGATCGCCGGGAAGCAATACGCACGGCCTGTGCTATGGCACGACCGGGTGACGTGATTCTGGTAGCCGGAAAAGGGCATGAAAAATACCAGGAAATCAATGGAGTACGACATCATTTTGACGATAAGGAACAGCTTACAGAATTCCTGATGTAGCGTTTCAGGGATTATAACTACACAACTAACCAAAACCAGATGTTATATCATCTTTTCACATATCTCGACAAAGCCTACGATATACCCGGGGCAGGAATGTTCCAGTACATCTCTTTCCGTGCGGCTTTTTCGGCCATACTGTCGCTGATTATTTCATTATTGTACGGGAAAAGAATAATTAACTATCTGAAGAGGAAGCAAATAGGAGAAACAATTCGCCCGCTTGGCCTTGAAGGGCAAAGCGAAAAAGCCGGTACACCTACGATGGGAGGTCTTATCATCCTTGGAGCCATCCTAATCCCGACCCTGCTTTTTGCCAGGCTCGATAACATATATATTCTGCTGATGCTTTTTGCGACCATATGGCTGGGATTCATAGGCTTTCTCGATGACTATATCAAAGTATTCAGGAAGAATAAGGAAGGGCTGGCAGGGAAATTTAAAATATTGGGGCAGGTGATTGCAGGAATTGTAATCGGAGGCACCCTTTATTTAAACAGCGATGTGGTTATCAGGGAGAAACTTCCTGAGACCAAAGTAAAAACCACATCTGAGATTTCTGCATTTGAGCGTGAATCGAGCCACATAACCAAGTTCTCCCCCAAACCGGAGAAATCGCTGAAAACGACAATCCCGTTCTTCAAGAACAATGAATTCGACTATACGATGCTTGTCAGTTGGGCAGGTGACAAAGCCGGCAAATATGCCGGTATCCTTTTCGTCCTGATCGTGATCTTCATCATTACCGCTATTTCTAACGGGGCCAATCTGACTGATGGCATGGACGGGCTGGCGACGGGAACTTCTGCCATTATCGGGATTACGCTGGGTTTGCTGGCATGGGTAAGCGGCAACATCGTATTTGCCGACTACCTTAATTTAATGTACATACCCAACACCGGCGAACTGGCAGTTTTTGTCAGTGCGTTTGTCGGGGCATGTACCGGGTTTCTCTGGTACAATTCCTATCCCGCACAGGTTTTTATGGGTGATACCGGGAGCCTTGCACTTGGCGGAATAATCGCGGCATTTGCTTTCATGATCCGGAAGGAATTGCTTATCCCCATTATCTGCGGAATATTTATCGTTGAAAATCTCAGTGTCGTTATACAGGTTTCGTGGTTCAAATTCACGCGCAAAAGGTTTGGTGAAGGCAGGAGGGTATTCCTTATGGCACCTCTGCATCACCATTATCAAAAGCGCGGATACCATGAATCAAAAATAGTGCTGAGGTTCTTTATCGTGGAGATAATGCTGGCTATCCTGACATTCATAACATTGAAGATCAGGTAAATAGATGAGCCATAAGATTGCCATACTCGGTGCAGGCGAAAGCGGGGTTGGAGCAGCAATACTGGCTCAAAAGAAAGGGATGGAAACATTTCTTTCGGATAGTGGGAAAATAAAAGAAAAATACGCTCAGGTTCTTTCAAATACTGGAATAGCATACGAAGAGGGAAAACACAGTGCTGACCGGATACTTGGTGCAGATGAAATTGTGAAAAGCCCGGGCATTCCTGAAACAGCTCCCCTGATCAAACAAGCGGTTGCAAAAGGAATACCGGTAATCTCCGAGATTGAGTTCGCAGCGCGGTACACCAGTGCAAAAAAAATATGTATCACGGGCAGCAACGGCAAAACCACCACCACACTCCTCACATACCACATACTTAAGAATGCGGGATTGAACGTTGGACTGGCAGGAAATGTTGGTAAAAGCTTTGCCCAGCAGGTTGCAGAAAATGATTTCGATTGGTATGTGCTGGAGATCAGCTCGTTTCAACTTGACAATATGTACGATTTCAAGGCTGAAATAGCAATTCTTACCAACATTACGCCTGATCATCTCGACAGGTACAACCATGATTTCAGCCTTTACACTGATTCAAAATTCAGGATCATACGCAACCAAACCGGCAACGACGCTTTTATCTGCAACCTTGATGATGAGGTAACAGCCGCTGAACTGACCAGGAGAAAAATCTCCGCCAGGCAATACCCCTTCAGCTATGCATATATTCCGGGAGTATCAACAGCTTTTGTAAACGAAAACAAACTAACAATTACCATAAATAACGACCCTTTTACCATGACATTGGAAGAATTAGCTCTCCAGGGGCGCCACAACATTTACAATTCGATGGCTGCAAGCATTGCTGCAAGACTTACCGACATCAGGAAAGAATCCATCAAGCAGTCGCTCAGCGATTTTCAGAATGTCGAACATCGTCTTGAACATGTTGCCAGGATTCACGGCATTGAGTTTATCAACGATTCAAAAGCGACGAATGTCAACAGCACATGGTTTGCGCTTGAATCCATCGATAAACCTGCTATCTGGATTGCGGGAGGAGTGGATAAAGGAAATGACTACAGTAAGTTATTCGACCTGGTAAAGGAGAAGGTGAAAGCGCTTATTTGCCTTGGTGTTGATAACACACCGATTATTGAAGCATTTGCCGACAAGGTTGGTGCAATATATGAAACAAGGAGCGCTGAACAGGCCGTTATGCAGGCTTATACAATAGCTAAAACAGGCGACGTTGTGTTGCTTTCGCCTGCCTGTGCCAGTTTCGACCTGTTTGAGAATTACGAAGACAGGGGAGAGCAGTTCAAAAAGGCTGTTCGTGGATTATAAACCTGACTCGCAAGTAGATAAATCAAATTAGCATAAAACCTGATGCCGGGATTATTGAAAAATATTAAAGGCGATAAAGTGATCTGGGGGGTTGTGATCATCCTCACAGTATTCTCCATTCTTGCTGTGTACAGTTCAACCACCACGCTTGCCTATCGTTTTAAGCAGGGCAATACTGAATACTACCTCATGAAACACATGAGTATCCTGGTATTTGGTTTCGTGCTGATGTACCTGGCCCATAAAATCAAATACGTTTACTATGCCCGTATTTCGCAATTGGCGATAATCCTCTCAGTTCCTCTGCTTCTTTACACATTGCTGTTTGGCGCATCTATCAACGAAGCCTCGCGTTGGACAACCTTACCGGGTATCAATATTATGTTTCAGCCGTCAGACTTTGCCAAGCTGGCACTCATCATGTTTGTAGCTCGTATGTTGGCCAAAAGGCAGGAGAATATCAAGGATTTCAAATCCGCATTTCTGCCGATACTTACACCAATTATTCTGATTTGCGGACTCATTCTGCCTGCCAATTTTTCCACTGCTGCATTATTATTTGTGACCTGTATTGTATTAATGTTTATTGGAAGGGTTAACCTGCGATATATCGCTGCCATGATAGGAATAGGGATGATAATCCTCACCCTGTTCCTGTCATTCCTGTATTTTTCACCCAAATCAAGCGGAAGGCTTGGTACCTGGCAAAATCGTATAGAACACTTTGTCAATGGTGACAGCGAAGAGAACTACCAGGTCGAACAGGCGAAAATCGCCATATCTAATGGCGGGCTGGTTGGCAAACTACCCGGAAACAGTATTCAGAAAAATTTCCTTCCAAATCCGTTCAACGATTTTATCTACGCAATCATCACCGAAGAGTATGGAATAATTGGGGCTATCATTGTCCTGCTCATGTACTTGATATTACTCTACAGAGGAATTCGCATTGTATCAAAGTCTCCGGGTAACTACGGGGCTTTCCTTGCAATAGGGGTAACTTTCAGCCTGGTATTCCAGGCCATGATCAATATGGCAGTGGCAGTCAATTTGTTGCCTGTTACCGGGCAACCCTTGCCACTGGTGAGTATGGGGGGCACAAGTATCTGGTTTACAAGCATTGCCATCGGTATAATACTTAGCGTAAGTAAGGAACAGGAATCAGGGGAACTTCAAAACGAAATGAAGGATGCAACAGCTTAGCAACATAAAAGTTATTCTTAGCGGAGGAGGAACAGGAGGACATATCTTTCCTGCTGTTGCTATTGCAAACGCTATTAAAGCTGCCATACCTGATGTCGAAATAATGTTTGTGGGAGCTAAAGGCCGGATGGAAATGGAAAAGGTTCCGGCAGCGGGATATCCAATAAAAGGGCTGTGGATCAGTGGATTGCAGCGAAGGTTGACATTGGATAACCTGTCGTTTCCTATAAAAATGATATATAGTTTCCTGAAAGCCGGTTCAATTATCAGACAATTTAAGCCCGATGTAGCGATTGGTACCGGAGGCTATGCTTCATGGCCAACTTTGAGTGCAGCCGCTTCGCGTGGAATCCCGACTTTCATCCAGGAACAGAACTCATTTCCGGGAATCACCAATAAAAAACTGGCAAAAAAAGCACACCTGATATTTGTGGCATACGAAGGAATGGAGAAGTATTTTCAGGAATCAAAAATAAGGTTGGTGGGTAATCCGATTCGCCAGGATATTGCCATGAATAAGATTACCAGGAATAACGCCTGTGAATTTTTTGGATTAGACCCCGCTAAAAAAACGGTTCTGATAATTGGTGGCAGCCTTGGAGCTTTGACGATCAATCAAAGTATCCGGGAAAGCTTGCAGCTATTTGCTGAAAACGGATTGCAGGTGTTGTGGCAAACCGGGAAATCATATTCAGGCCTTGCTGCTGATGCTATTTTGGCTGATAGTGATGCCAGACAGGTGACTATGCCCTTTATTGCCAGGATGGATATGGCCTATGCCGCTGCCGACCTGGTAGTTTCACGGGCTGGTGCAATTGCAATTTCTGAGATTTGTGCGGTGGGAAAACCTTGCATCCTGGTGCCGTCACCCAATGTAGCGGAAGATCACCAGACAAAAAATGCCATGGCACTGGCCGGGAAAAATGCTGCCCTGATGGTTGCTGATAAAGATGCCATTCATGAACTGGGAGCAAAAGTGATCGAACTGGCAGATGATGAAAATCTCCAGAACATGCTCCGCGAGAATATCCTGAAAATGGCGTACCAGGATGCTGCATCCACTATTGCCAGTGAGGTGATTGCAATAATTGGAAAGACAAAAAATACTAAATAAAGTAACACAGTGGACCTGACAAAGGTTGAATCGGTTTATTTTCTAGGGATTGGCGGTATTGGCATGAGCGCTCTTGCCCGCTATTTCATGAGCCTTGGCAAAAAGGTTTCAGGATACGACCGTACTTCCACTGCCCTTACCACCGCATTACAGCAGGAAGGCATCACAATCAGTTTCATTGAGGATGTCAGCCTGATTCCAACCGGTGTCGATGTTGTTATTTACACTCCGGCCGTAAAAGAGGATCATCCGGCTTATGAGTATTTCAGAAACGCAGGTGTTCCGCTGTTTAAAAGAGCGGAGATTCTGGGCCGGATTTCGGAACACTATAATACAATTGCCATTGCCGGAACACATGGCAAAACCACAACCACAACGCTCACTGCGCATTTATTAACCCAATCGAAGGTGAAATGCCAGGCATTTCTGGGAGGCATTTCCAGAAACTATTCCACCAACCTGATTCTCGATGCATCATCCCGGTTTCTGGTTGCTGAAGCCGATGAATTCGACCGTTCCTTCCTTCAACTGCATCCGTATATAGCTGTTATCACGAGTGTTGATGCCGACCACCTTGACATATATGGCAATCATGCATCACTGCTTGAATCGTTCAGCAGCTTTGCCGGAAAAATCACTGAGGGTGGATATTTGATCATTAAGCACGGCTTGGACCTGCCACTTAAGCTGAAAAGCGGAGTGAAGGTTCTCAGCTATTCAGCCGGCGCCGAATGTGACTACTATCCGGCAGGAATCGGGCTTCACAGCGGATTATATACGTTTGATCTGCACCATCCAAAGGGTGTAATACATAACCTGACATTAGGAATTCCAGGGTATTACAACATTGAAAATGCTGTTGCGGCATCAGCCTGTGCATTGCTGAGTGGCATTTCAGAAGATGAACTTCGTGACGCACTCCTAACGTTTAAAGGTGTGGAAAGGCGGTTCGATATCCGGATTAATGAATCTGAATTGGTTTACCTCGACGATTACGGGCATCATCCTGAAGAACTGAAAGCATGCATTTCGTCAGCAAGGCAAATGTTTCCCGGCCTAAAAATCACAGGAATCTTTCAGCCGCATCTCTACACACGTACCCGCGACTTTGCCGATGATTTTGCATTGCAACTCAGCCAGTTGGATGAGGTAATCCTACTGCCGGTTTACCCTGCCAGGGAATTGCCAATCCCCGGGATAACCTCGGAAATGTTGCTTGAAAAGATCACAGCACCTAATAAAAAGCTTGTTCAAAAATCTGCGTTGCCTATGATACTTGATTCTTCTAAACTGGAAGTGTTGATTACCATGGGTGCCGGCGATATTGATACGCTTGTAAAACCAATTGAAAACTACCTGAAACAATTTCTTCAGAAAAAGTAAAATGCGATGAAGCTTTTTCTCAAAATACTGTTTATCATCACCTGGGTCGCACTGGTTGCAGGTGCCGTTGTACTTATGAGTTTTGCCAATAAAAGTCATAACCTGCAACGGTGCACGGGCATTACCGTAACCGTTGATTATCGCGATGGCGAGCAACTGGTCACACCTGAGATACTGAAATCGCAGCTACAGAAAGAGTTTGGAAAATTTGAAAACAAGTTGCTGGGCGACATTTCGGTCGATCAGGTTAATGCTTTCCTAAGGAAAAACCAGTATCTTGATAACAGCGATGTTCATCTTTCGGTTGAAGGACAACTGGTTGCTAATGTGACTCAATGCAACCCTGTTCTTCGCATTACAACAATGGAGAACAAGAACTATTACATCGACAGCAATGGAAAGATAATGCTGGCTGATCCGAAATTTCCGGTAAGGATTGTAGTAGCCAACGGTTTAATTGGGCTTGGGAATAAGCCCCAAGGGAAAAACCTGGCATCGTTTTTTGAAAGGAAGAAGAAAATTGCGCCTGAGTTGCTGAACCTTAACAAGGCATTCAAAGTATCACTTGCCCTGGCTAACGACAGCGTCATGAAAGCGCTCACCGAACAAATATATGTTACTGCTGACGGAGTGGTGACAATCCTCACCAAAACAGGTAGTCACAAAGTTATATTGGGTGATGCAACTGATCTTGAGGAGAAATTTGTGAAGCTCCTCACATTCTACAAACAAGGCTTACCCAAAGTTGGATGGGCTAAATACAAATCGATAAACTTAGCATACAAAAACCAGGTAATCTGCTCAAAATAAATCATTATGGAATCGGATATTATTGTAGGACTTGACATTGGAACCACAAAAATTGCTGCCATCGTCGGTCGAAGAAATGAACACGGTAAGATTGAAATTCTCGGTCACGGGCGCACAGAATCAATCGGGGTTCATCGTGGACTTATTACCAATATAAGCGATACGGTTCAGTCGATACAGCGCGCAGTGAGTGAAGCCGAGCAGCGCTCGGGAGTATCTATTAAAACTGTCAATGTGGGTATCGCGGGCCAGCATATCCGCAGTATTCAGCACCGGGGATATATCATTCGCCGCAATCCTGAAGTTGAGATTACCGAGGAAGAACTCGATAACCTCACCAACAGCATGTATAACCTGGCGATGAATCCCGGTGAAAAAATTATCGATGTCATTCCGCAGGAGTACACGATTGATGGAGAAAGCGGCATCAAGGAACCCAAAGGCATGATGGGCCACCAGCTTGAAGCCAATTTCCATATTATCACGGGGCAGATGACAGCGGCCATGAATATCCGGAAATGTATTGAAAGGGCGGGCTATCATGTTGAAAATATGATACTTGAGCCCCTGGCCTCGGCTGAATCAGTGCTGAGCGAAGATGAGAAGGAAGCGGGTGTCGTTCTGGTTGATATAGGTGGTGGTACAACCGATATTGCCATTTACCTGGATGGAATTATCCGTCATACTGCTGTGGTGCCTTTCGGTGGAGAAATCATTACTGAAGATATAAAGACCGGCTGCGCCATCATGAAGAAACATGCCGAAGATCTGAAGGTTAAATTCGGTTCGACCTTAGCCCGCGAAAACCGTAACGAAGAAGTAGTAGCCATTCCTGGCCTCCGTGGCCGCCCACCCAAGGAAATCACCCTTCGCAACCTCGCCAGCATCATCCAGGCCCGCATGGAAGAAATCATCGAGTACGTCTATAGCGAGATTAAAAATACCGGTCTCGAAAAGCGGCTGATCGGCGGAATTGTGATTACCGGTGGCGGGGCTTTACTCAAGCATACTGAACAACTTACGGCATTCATCACCGGACTCGATACCCGTATTGGTTACCCGAACGAACACCTTTCGAGCAATGTTCCTGATGAGATAACCAGCCCAATGTATGCCACAGGCGTCGGTTTAGTTATGCTTGGCATGCAGCGCACCGAGCGCGCACGAAAAATGACTCCTGAATCAGCCGGTGATGAAGAACCGGTTGAGGATACAAAGAAAACTAAAAAGAAACCGAAGAAAGGCGAAACAGCCAAAACCTGGACCAAAGGGAAAGGCTTTATCGACTGGTTCAAAGACTTTTTTGATGACGGTTCTTTGAGTTAATAATTCACAGTCATTTTGTTAACAAAATGTCAGAAGATCATAAATAGCAACAGATTTAAACATCTAATTTCGGAGGAATAAAAATGCCAGATATGTTAAAATTCGACCTGCCTAAAGAACAGGCCAACATCATAAAAGTGATCGGTGTAGGCGGCGGTGGCAGCAATGCAGTCACTCACATGTTCAAACAGGGAATAAAAGGTGTTGATTTTTTTATTTGCAATACTGATGCTCAGGCTTTGGCCAAAAGCCCTGTTCCTAACAAGATTCAATTGGGGGCAACCGGCCTTGGTGCAGGTTCCCGCCCTGATGTGGGCCGCGAAGCAGCCATTCAAAAGGCTGACGAGATCAGGGATATATTCAGTGTCAATACTTCCATGCTCTTTATCACAGCCGGAATGGGAGGCGGAACAGGAACAGGCGCTGCACCGGTAATTGCACAAATAGCCCGTGAACTGGGAATCCTCACCGTTGGAATAGTTACCAAACCCTTTGCTTTTGAAGGACGGAAACGCGACCAGTTTGCTGAAGCAGGGATTGAGGAACTCAAAAAGTTCGTAGATACCATCCTTGTCATCTGTAATGATAAATTGCTTGATCTGCAGGGTGACCTCAAATTGAGCCAGGCATTCGGCAAAGCTGATGACGTGCTGACTATTGCTTCAAAAGGTATTGCTGAGATAATCACTGTTACAGGACGTATCAACGTTGATTTCGAAGATGTAAAGACAGTAATGCTGAAAAGCGGGAAAGCCATTATGGGTGCCGGAATGGCCGAGGGTACCAATCGTGCCATTGATGCTGTGCATATGGCGCTCAATTCACCGCTCCTCGACGATACTGATATCAAAGGCGCCGACAATATCCTTCTTTACATTATGTCAGGCAAGAACGAACTATCGCTTGAAGAACTCAACGAAATCACAAACTATATTACTGACCAGGCCGGTCCTGAAGCAAACCTCATCTGGGGCGACAGCATCGATGAGAACCTTGAGGATGAAATTGCCATAACCCTCATTGCCACCGGTTTCGATAAGCGTGACAGGATAGTACATAATATTGACGGGACAGATCATCTGAAACCAATGATGAACCTGCCGGTGAATAAATCGCCTGAACTGAAGGAAGTTACACTGGTTTCAAAAGAGCCTTCACCAGCCGAAACTGTCGAAATGCCTCAGCGCATCACGGTTGCCACACCCGATCTTACCATCCCTTTGTTCGATTCGCCTGTGGCTTTTGTGAAACCTGAAGAATCTACTCCGCTGGCTGTCAGCCAGCCTGAAACATTTTTCAGGCCGGTGCCTCCGGTGATCAGGGAACCTGAACTGGAGATTACCAATACCATACCTGACGTAACAGTGACACCGCAGGCCGAATCCCAGCAAACTGCGGCATCAATGGAAAATGTCCGTCATGACAGGATTTCAAAACTCAAGGAAATGAGTATGCAGCTCAAAAAGCCCGGCAGTATCGAAGAACTTGAGCGCCAGCCTGCTTATATGCGCCGTAATGTTGAACTATCTGATATATCCTCTTCGCAGGAAAGCACTCAGTCAAGGTTTACAATAAGTATGGATGGCAGCCAGCAAATTGGCCTCAAGGAAAATAATTCTTTCCTTCACGATAATGTTGATTAAAACCGTTTGTCGTTATGGAACTTGAAAAGCTTATCAACGACGATATCAAGCAAACCATGCTGGCCCGCGACGCCCGGAAGCTTGAAGCATTGCGGGCAATCAAGGCTGCCTTGCTGCTTGAAAAAACCGGCAAAGACCTTAGCTGGAACGGCGAAATACCTGAGGAAATTGAACTTAAGCTTCTGCAAAAGCTTGTGAAGATGCGCCGCGAGAGTGCTGAACTTTACAAAAATCAGAACCGCCTCGACCTTGCTGAAGAAGAACTTTACCAGGCTGGAATTATTGAGAAATATCTGCCTGCCCAAATGGATGAATCTGAGGTGGAAAACATTATCAGGGTTGTCATTAGTGAAACCGGTGCTCAAAGTATCAAAGACATGGGAAAAGTGATGGGGGCATCGACCAAAAAACTGGCCGGCAAAGCCGATAATAAAACCATTTCTGAAATCGTTAAACGACTACTTGGTTCATAAACCTTGTTTACTTGTAATTACATCCTGGCCATGTCGTGCATACGGCATGGCTTTTTTCATTCAATAAAAAATCCCGCCGTCATGAGACGCGGGATCTTTATTTTCAAGATTATCAGATTATTATGCGCCTAACTGCAGGCGATAGAACTTCTTCACAGTGAGTTCTTTATCAGCTTTCTGAATGTAATCACGAACAGTAAGTTTACTGTCGTTGATGAATTCCTGGTTAAGCAGAGTGCTTTCCTTGTAGAATTTATTCAACTTGCCGAGAGCGATTTTTTCTAGCATCTCCTCAGGTTTACCTTCCAGGCGGGCTTGCTCTTTACCGATCTCAATCTCGCGATCGATAACGTCTTTTGCAACATCGTCCTTGTCAACCGCAATAGGGCTCATAGCAGCAACCTGCATGGCAACATGTTTTCCGAATTCGTCGAAATTGGCAACGCCGGCCTTATTGAATCCAACAATGGTTGCAAGCCTGTTGCCAAAATGGTTATAAGCAACAACTGCAGGTGCTTCAATGCAATTGTAGTGAGCCATTTCCATCTTTTCGCCGGTCTTACCAGTAAGGTCGGTGACACCTTCAGCAACTGTACGTCCGTTGATGGTTAGAGCCTTAAGGGCTTCAAGGTCAGCGGGTTTTGCACTGATGGCAAGTTCGATAACTGTATTGGCGAAATCAACGAATTCTTCGTTTTTAGCAACAAAGTCGGTTTCGCAGTTAAGCATGATAACAGCACCAAAGGTCTTGTCAGAAGTAACCTTAGCGATAACGATACCCTGATTGGCATCGCGGTCGGCACGTTTAACAGCCAGTTTCTGGCCTTTTTTGCGGAGAATATCAATAGCCTTGTCGAAATCGCCGTCCGATTCTACCAGGGCATTTTTGCAGTCCATCATTCCGGCGCCTGTCATCTGGCGCAGTTTGTTAACATCAGCAGCAGTAATAGCCATTGTTTTAAAGTGTTTTGTTGTTATTGATAAGGGACGCATTGGTTTGCGTCCCTTGATTATTTTGTTTGCTTCGTAAGACTGGCTCGGGTTTTACCTTCCTTTGCGGGGAGCTCCGCCACCACCTGGCTTACGGGCAACTACTTTGCGGGGACGTTTTGTGCGTTCTTCACTGCCCTCTTCTCCACCGGCAACACGTTTTTTTCGTGCAGCTTCGCGTGATTCTTCATCCGTTTCTTCCTCTTCGTCTTCTGTATCACGAACTATACGAACACCATTTTCATCATATTCATCATGTTCATCATCTGAACGTTTATCGCGGTCGAGTTTGCGCTCAGCCAGGCCTTCTTCAATGGCTTCAACCATCTTTTTCACTACAAGGGCGATTGATTTTGAAGCGTCGTCGTTGGCTGGAATGGGGAATTCAACGAGGTTGGGATCGCTGTTGGTATCAACGATAGCGAAAGTAGGGATATTGAGTTTGCGGGCTTCGGCTACAGCAATATGTTCTTTCATGATATCAACCACAAAAACGGCTGAAGGCAGTTTGCTCAATTCAGCGATTGAACCAAGGTTCTTCTCGAGTTTAGCACGTTCGCGGGTGATCTGAAGGCGCTCACGTTTCGAGATATTATTGAAACTGGGGCTGCTCATCAGTTTGTCGAGCGACGACATTTTCTTTACAGCTTTGCGTATTGTGGCAAAGTTGGTAAGCATACCGCCGGGCCAGCGTTCAGTAACGTAAGGCATGTTGACGGGTTTTACCAGTTCGGCCACGAGTTCTTTTGCCTGTTTCTTGGTAGCTACGAAAAGGACTTTCTTTCCGCTTTTAGCGATCTGTTTGAGAGCGCCGGCAGCTTCGTCAATTTTGGCGATGGTTTTGTAAAGGTCGATGATGTGGATCCCGTTACGCTCCATAAAGATGTATGGAGCCATGTTGGGATTCCATTTGCGGCGCAGGTGGCCAAAGTGTGAACCGGCATCGAGCAGTTCATCAAAGTTTGTTCTTGGCATTTTTGTTTTCTCCTGATTATTAGTTTACATTCTGCAGAAGGCAATTGCCAGGTAGTCCGCGTATTATACGAAGTCCTGGCAATTTAGATACTAAACTTCCTTCACACATATATTTTTTAACGCTTGCTGAACTGGAAGCGTTTGCGGGCCTTTTTCTGACCGAATTTCTTACGTTCAACCATGCGGGGGTCGCGCATAAGGAAACCTTCTTTTTTAAGAGCCGGGCGGAATTCGGGATTAATTTCGCAGAGTGAGCGGGAAATACCGAGGCGCAGGGCTTCTGCCTGGCCTTTAACACCACCGCCGTCCATAGTAACTGTCACATCAAATTTGGCAACTGTGTCAGTAACTACAAACGCTTGTTCTACTGTATTTTGCAGGATAGCAGTAGGGAAATATTCTTTGTAATCCCTTCCGTTAACGGTAATTTTCCCGGTTCCTTCTTTGAGATAAACCCTGGCGACGGCACATTTACGCCTGCCGATCGTTTTTGTATTCTCCATGCTGGTTATTTAATTTCGTGAATGTTGATCAATTTGGGTTGCTGAGCCTGGTGATCGTGCTCGGGACCGGCAAATACCCGCAAATTGCGGAAAAGTTCACTGCCAAGGCGATTTTTAGGCAGCATACCACGGACTGCTTCTTCAACAATGAAGGTAGGCTTTTTGCGAAGCATTTCCTTGGCAGTTCCGATCTTCTGGCCGCCGGGATAACCTGAATAATGAATGTATTCTTTGTCATTCATTTTGGCACCGGTGAGGCGAACCTTATCGGCGTTGATAATGATAACGTTATCGCCACAATCGAGATGGGGAGTATAATTGGTTTTGTACTTCCCGCGAAGAATGGCCGCTACCTTGGTAGCCAAACGTCCCAATACTTCATTTTCGGCATCCACAAGAACCCACTCCTTTACGATCTCTCCGCCTTTTGGGGTTTGTGTTTTGTAACTCAGTGTATTCATCGGTCTCTGTAATAAGCTGTTAATCAAAAATCTCCCTCTTTCTCCTAAAAAGGGGTGCAAAATTATGACTTAATTTTGGATTAACCAAAATTTGCTAACAATATTTTGTTGGTAAAAAACAGGGCCATTATTCTAAGTGGGAAAAATCAATTTGGCATTTAAAAAAAGATGTATATTTGCAGCCGCTAATCGGATCGGGGTGTGGCGCAGTTGGCTAGCGTACTTGCATGGGGTGCAAGTGGTCGTCAGTTCGAGTCTGACCACTCCGACTTAACAATCAGGCTTCTGATATTTTCAGAAGCCTGATTTGTTTTAACCGGTTAAGTTTTTGAAAGTCAATACCTCTTTCTCTTCTTGCCTTCTTTGGGATTGCGATCGCCAAAATAAGGATCAGCATCAGATTTCCATTTCCTTTTGCCTTCCTGCCTCGTAAATCCCTGATCATTATTATTTCTTGGCTTATAGTCGGAACGGGAAACGCCACCTGACTTTTTCCTTGTTCGCTGACCTTCAGCCACGTCAACCCTCACAGGCCTGTTGTTGAAAAACTTGCCTTTAAATGATTGCGTGAACTTATCGATATACCGGCTGTCAATTTCAACGAACGAAAAGGTGTCGCCAATCTCGATTTTGCCAATTTTCATATCGCGTACACTTACGAAGTCATTGATCACTCCTATAAGTTTTGGAGGAATGAGCCCGTCCTTGCGTCCAATACTCATGAAAACCCTGGTAAAATTGTTTGCTGACTGGGCTTCGCGGCTTTCATCAACATTGAGGTCACCGGCATCGCGGTAATAATCAAGGAACCTGTTAAACTCAACCGAGACAAATCGCTTAATTAACTCTTCCTGCGACATCCACTTGAGTTTCTTATAGATGACCGGGAGGAATTCTTCGACTTCTTCTTCGTTTACTTCAACATTTTCCATTTTCTCAATAACGTGGTAAAGCTGCTTTTCGCAGATCTGGTGACCCAAAGGGATTTTTGCCTGGGAAAATTCTTTGCCAACCTGCTTCTCAAGTAAGCGGATCTTATGTTTTTCCTTTAAGTTGATAATAGAAATGCTGATCCCCGACCGTCCTGCTCTGCCGGTTCGTCCGCTTCGGTGAACGTAAATTTCAAGTTCATCAGGCATATTGTAATTAATAACATGTGTGAGGTCGTCAACATCAATGCCACGGGCAGCCACATCGGTAGCAACCAGCATTTTCAGATGCCTGATCCTGAATTTGTTCATTACATAATCTCTCTGGCTTTGACTCAGGTCACCATGCAAGGCTTCGGCGCTATATCCGTCGCGGATCAGCGAATCAGCAATCTCCTGAGTTTCCTGGCGCGTGCGGCAAAAAACTATACCATAAATATTCGGGTAATAGTCAGCAATGCGTTTCAGCACTTTGTAGCGGTCGCGGGCATGAGCTATATAATAAAGGTGTTTCACTGTGGAGGCTCCTTTTCCGCGCTGGCCGATTGTAATGGTTTCAGGCGATTTCATGTATTTCATTGCAATCTGCTCCACTTCATTGGGCATGGTAGCTGAAAAGAGAAAAGTACGCCTCGATTTTGGTGTTTGACCAATGATAGCGCTTACATCTTCTTCAAAACCCATATTGAGCATCTCATCTGCTTCGTCGAGTATAAGGAACCGGATGTTACCAAGTTTTATATTCCCGCGATTGATCATATCATTCATACGGCCCGGGGTTGCGACTATAATTTGCGGCCCGGCTGCCAGTTCTTTCAACTGGCCCTGGAAGCCGGCTCCACCGTATATGGGAGTGATTCTTATACCTTGCGAGTACCTGGAGTAATCTTTGAGGTCATTGGCTATCTGAACACAAAGTTCCCGCGTTGGTGCAAGTATAAGTGCCTGGGGGTGCCTGCTTTCTGTTTCGATCATTTGCAGGATGGGCAAACCAAAGGCAGCCGTTTTACCGGTTCCGGTTTGCGCAAGGCCTACAAGGTCGGATGTTGTTTCGAGAAATTTGGGAATGATTTCCTGCTGAACAGGCATAGGAGTTTCAAAACCCAGTTCCTGGATAGCCCGCAACAGTTGCGGGTTTAAGTTTAATTCTGAAAAGTTCACGTGACAATGATAAATGATGGAGACCTGCGGGATTTGTAAGACGCTGAAAGCTAATGCTAAAGAAACCGTTGTGCAATTAAGCAGATCATTTTTTGAATTGCGGCAAAGGTACTCTTTTTTATAATACCATCAACAGGATGAAATTCAGGAATTTACAAAATCAACATGATTATACTTTATTTAGAACCAGGAACCATGCGATGTTAACAAAGTCTGAAAAGTGACAAACAGAACTCATCTTTTGAATAAGTATCTTTGCATTTCGAAATTCAGGCATATGATTCAATATTTCCGTTCCGGCAAAACCGTGTTTGCAGTGCAATATAGCAGCGGTTCTCAACCTGGTGATATTTCAAAACTGGAATGGCTTTTCGGAGAAGCCCGGCTCGTGGATCAGCAAACATTGGCCGGGTTTTTCGTTGGCCCCCGCCGCGAAATGATAACGCCATGGAGTACAAACGCCGTTGAGATTACCCAGAATATGGGAATTGCAGGAATCCTGCGTATTGAAGAATTCATTGAGGTTGAAAGTGCCGAAACTACATTCGACCACATGCTCCAGCGTCTTTACCAGGGCCTGGGGCAGGATATTTTCACCATCAACAAAGAACCTGATCCTATCGTTTATATCGAAGATATTGCGGGGTACAACCGCAGGGAAGGCTTGGCACTGAGTCCCGAAGAAGTTGACTACCTGAACGAAGTCAGCCTCAAACTTGGCCGGAAACTTACCGACAGTGAGGTTTTCGGTTTCTCACAAGTGAACTCGGAACATTGCCGGCATAAAATCTTCAATGGGAAGTTCATTATTGATGGCATCGAGCAAACCGAAAGCCTGTTCCAGCTGATTAAAAAGACCTCGAAATCGAATCCCGGCAGGATTGTTTCTGCCTATAAAGACAATGTGGCATTTATCGATGGGCCCAAAATCGATCAGTTTTCGCCAGCCAGCCAGGATAAGCCGGATGTTTTTGGAGTGAAAGAGATCGATTCGGTGATCTCGCTCAAAGCCGAAACGCACAATTTCCCTACTACGGTAGAGCCTTTCAACGGGGCAGCCACCGGGTCGGGAGGAGAAATCCGCGACCGAATGGCTGGTGGTAAAGGTTCTCTCCCGATTGCAGGCACAGCGGTTTATATGACATCCTACCCAAGGACTGATCCGTCCCATCCATGGGAAAATACTACCGAACCCCGTCCCTGGCTGTACCAGACACCCGAAGAGATCCTGATAAAAGCCTCTAACGGAGCCAGCGATTTCGGCAACAAATTCGGACAGCCGCTGATCTGCGGATCAGTGCTTACATTTGAGCATTTCGAAAACCTGAAAAAACTCGGTTATGATAAGGTGATCATGCTTGCCGGTGGAATTGGTTTTGCGAAAAAAGAGGATGCTGCCAAAGGCCATCCGCAACCCGGCGACAAGCTTATCGTGATGGGTGGTGATAATTACCGCATCGGGATGGGCGGTGGCGCCGTTTCAAGCGTTGCAACCGGCGAGTATCACAGCGCAATTGAACTCAATGCAGTCCAGCGGTCGAACCCTGAAATGCAGAAGCGGGTTTACAATGCCATTCGTGCATTAGCCGAATGCGATCATAACCCCATTATTTCGGTGCACGACCATGGCGCCGGCGGACATCTGAATTCGCTGTCGGAACTTGTTGAAGAACAAGGTGGTGAGATTGATATTACCAAATTACCCATTGGTGATCCGACCCTGTCGGCCAAAGAAATTGTGGGTAACGAGAGCCAGGAACGCATGGGTTTGGTAATTGATGAGAAAAATGCCGGTCTCCTGATGAAAATCGCTGAACGTGAACGTGCCCCGATCTATGAAGTGGGTAAGATCACCGGTGATATGCAGTTCGGATTCGTCAATCCGAAAACGGGTGAAAAACCGCTTGACCTCAAACTCGAATATCTTTTCGGAAAGCCACCTGTAACCGTTATGCGCGACAGCAGCAAGCGTGAGAGCTTTAGTGATGTTGCCTATGATGCCGGCAAAGTGAATGAATATGTGAGCATGGTTTTGCAACTCGAAGCCGTTGGCAGCAAAGACTGGCTCACCAACAAAGTCGACCGTTCGGTAACCGGGCGTATAGCCCACCAGCAGACAGCCGGACCGCTGCAATTACCTTTGAATAACCTCGGCGTTGTAGCGCTTGACTATACAGGAACGCGGGGTATCGCCACTTCAATCGGGCATGCACCGGTGAGCGGTATCATCGATGCAGCTGCAGGTTCAGTTCTTTCAGTAGCAGAGGCGCTCACAAACCTGGTATGGACTCCGGTTGAAAATGGGCTGGAAGGTGTTTCATTGTCGGCAAACTGGATGTGGCCCTGCAAAAACGAAGGTGAAGATGCAAGACTCTACGAAGCCGTCAAAGCGATCAGCGATTTTGCCATCGCGCTGGGGATCAATATTCCAACAGGCAAAGATTCACTCTCGATGACTCAGAAATACCCTGACGGAGAGGCGGTTCTTGCACCCGGAACAGTCATAATCTCCACTGTTGGGGAAGCTACTGACATCAGGAAAACAGTTTCACCGGTACTGAAAGAACAATTCACTTCAAGCCTCGTTTATATAGATTTTTCAGAAAGTACCTTCGAACTTGGCGGCAGTTCCTTTGCACAGGCAGTGAATTGTATCGGCAAAACTACTCCGACGGTAAAGGATGCCGGCTATTTCAAAAGAGCCTTCACAGCTTTACAGCAACTGGTTGACAAAGAAATGATCATGGCCGGGCATGATGTATCAGCCGGCGGTTTGATCACGACCTTGCTTGAGATGACCTTCAGCCGTAATACCCTCGGGATGGATCTTGATCTTACCGCGCTTGGAGAGCAGGATATTATCCGGCTGTTGTTCAGCGAGAAACCTTCGGTAGTAATTCAAACTAACGATCTTGATTTCGTGAGTATTTTCCTGCATGAACAAGGTGTCAGATTCTCTGTGATTGGGAAGCCGGTTGCTGGCAGAACGGTTAAGATCAGGAATTACGATAATGAATATACTTTCGATATCAATGCATTGCGCGATGACTGGTTCCGCACATCCTACCTTCTCGAAAGAAGGCAAAGTGATGAAAAGCTGGCCCTTGAACGTTACAGGAATTTTGCAACGGCTGAGCGCAGGTTTGTTTTCAAAAGCAACTTTACAGGTACTTACGATCAGTATGGCATAGATCCTGAACGCCGCACCAGAACAGGCATTCCGGCAGCTATCATTCGTAACAAAGGTTCCAACGGTGACCGTGAAATGGCCTGGGCTATGCACCTGGCCGGTTTCGATGTGAAGGATGTCCACATGACCGACCTGATCACCGGGCGTGAGACGCTTGAAGAAGTGAATTTCATCGTTTTTGTAGGTGGTTTCTCCGACAGCGACGTGCTGGGTTCAGCCAAAGGATGGGCCGGGGCGTTTCTTTACAATCCGAAAGCCAAGGAAGCGCTCGACAAGTTTTATGCCCGTGAGGATACCTTGTCGCTGGGTGTTTGCAATGGTTGCCAGCTTATGGCCGAACTCGGGCTGATCTACCCCGGCCATGAAAAGAAGCACAAAATGCTGCACAATGCCACCGGCAAGTACGAATCCTCGTTCCTCACAATTGATATTCTTGAAAACAATTCTGTCATGCTGAAATCACTGGCCGGAACACGGTTGGGGATTTGGGTGGCACATGGCGAGGGCAGGTTTTCATTCCCGTATGAGGAATCAAAGTACAATATCGCGGCAAAATATTCTTACGCTACTTTGCCCGGAAATCCCAACGGATCGATGTTTGATGCCGCCTGTGTTGTTTCTGACAATGGCCGTCATGTAGCCATAATGCCACATCCCGAAAGGGCAATCCATCCATGGCAATGGGCATACTATCCCGAAGACAGGAAAAATGACCGGGTTTCGCCATGGATAGAGGCTTTGGTGAATGCCCGCGAATGGATTTGGGAAAGGATGTGATAACCGGAGATAATAGTTTCGGATGTTTCTGCCTATCTTTGCACCACGAATTTAAGACTGATATGAGTATACATATTGAAGCCAAAACCGGCGATATCGCTGACTTTGTGCTGTTACCCGGTGACCCTTTACGTGCAAAACACATTGCTGAGAACCTTCTCGAAAATGCTGTCTGTTACAACAATGTGAGGGGAATGCTCGGGTTTACCGGTTATTACCATGGACAAAGGGTTTCAGTTCAGGGAACAGGTATGGGATTGCCCTCACATCTTATCTATGTTAACGAACTGATCAATGATTATGGCATAAAAACGCTGATCAGGGTTGGAACCTGCGGAGGAATCCTTGAGAGTGTGAAAGTCCGCGAACTGGTGATTGCAGTGAGTGCGTCAACCGATTCTGCCATTGTATCCAAGCAGTTCAAAGGAATGACTTTTGCCCCGACAGCTTCTTTCAGCCTGTTGCAAAAAGCGATAAACAAAGCCGGAGAAAAAGGCATGAATTTCAAAGCCGGCAATATTTTGTCGAGCGATCTTTTCTATCATGATCCGGTTGATCCTGACGCATACGAAATCTGGCGCAGGTACGGGACACTGGCGGTTGAAATGGAATCGGCGGGGCTTTATATGGTGGCTTCCCGTTATGGTGTAGAGGCATTATCGCTGCTCACCGTGAGCGATCACTTGCTCACAGGTGAACATGTTCCGCCACTCGAACGGCAGGAGAATTTTACAAATATGACCGAACTGGCTCTGAGCCTGGCTTTGTAAACATTACAAAAGGCCCGGACCAACATTCACGGCATTCAAAAATCTAATCCATTGCTTCAATGTCTAAAACAGTTCTGATCACCGGGGCTACAAGCGGTATTGGTGAAGCCACAGCCCGTAAATTTGCCGAAGAAGGTTTTAACCTCGTGATTACCGGCCGGAGGGCTGAACGGCTGGGTGTGCTTGCCGGTAAGTTGACGAAGGAGCACGGAGTGAAAGTGCTGACACTGAATTTTGATATCAGGAAACGCAGTGAAGTAGAGAATGCCATAGGGTCGTTAACAGCAGAGTGGCGCACGATAGATGTACTGGTGAACAACGCCGGCCTTGCTGCCGGGCTTGACCCGGTTCAGCAGGGTTCCATTGATGACTGGGAACAAATGATCGATACCAACATCAAAGGGTTGCTTTATGTAACCAGGCTGGTAGCGCCGCTGATGATTGAGAAGGGTAACGGGCACATTATCAATATTGGTTCCATTGCAGGTAAGGAAGTTTACGCGAAAGGAAATGTTTATTGCGCCACTAAGTTTTCGGTTGATGCGCTTACAAAGGCTATGCGCATTGATATGCTGCAGCATGGTATAAGGGTTTCACAGGTTTGTCCCGGGGCTGTGGAAACGGAGTTTTCGGAGGTTCGATTCAAAGGTGATAAACAAACGGCCGCCAACGTTTATA
>DAONEL010000002.1:2466-10148 GCA_035403045.1 Bacteroidales bacterium | reverse complement strand
TTCAAAGGTGATAAACAAACGGCCGCCAACGTTTATAAAGGCTACACGCCACTTACCGCTGACGACATTGCCGAAGCCATCTGGTGGATAGCTGCCCGTCCGGTTCATGTGAATATCAACGACCTGGTGATCATGCCGGCCTCACAGGCTTCGCCGCATTATCATTTTAAAGAGTAATCGGGAAGATTATTTGTATTTTTAAAAGAGCGATTAATAATAAATAAAGTTCACTCTTCGGCTCTCAAGAGTATATGTTAGTGTTTCAATATCTGTAACAGGCTTTCCTGATTCGTCATAGGTGTAATTGTGCTCAATCTGATAACCCTCTCCCCACGTCTTGTTAGTATACGTCTCGGATACAAGGTTGTTATAACTCGAAATTAATATTGACCCGAGTGATCCCGGATCATTTATTAGCTCAACAGGGTTAAGCTTATTATCGTATGTCAAAGTTGTTATCCCAACCAAGGTATCTGACTTATCATACTCCTCAATTCCGGTAACGTTCCCGTTGTTATCATAGGAATAAATTGTTTTATAATGCGTTATTGAATCCTGGAAATCAATCTGTGTAATGTTATTTCCTGTGTAAATATAGAATTCAGTACTCCTATAGGAAATGTTGCCTTGCCTTGAATTTGCTTCTCCGGAGATGTATTTACCATCTTCCCCAATGGTATATTTTATCTCTGATCTAAGATTGTTTGATGAAGGCATCAGGAAGGTATGTGAGATAATCTGACCTGATGAATTTCTGGTAAATATAGTGCTTCGATTTCCAAAGACATCCTCCTTATAACTGGTTGAAATCACTCTGCAATTTTCATCATACTCAAATATTAGGGTATCTGCGCCAGATGTACCTGCATCAAACACAATATAATGTATTTTGCCAACTAAAAGGTTTTCAGGGTTATCCTTCGAACAGGCTGTAAAAAGTCCGGGTAAAGCAAGGAGCAACAACCAGTTTTTTGTCAATAGATAGGAGCCGGATTTTTTGATTATCAACCGAATACGGATAAATGAATATATTTTCTTCATGTTTGTAATTTCTATAAGGTCTGCAATAACACTAAGAAATAAGAGTAGTAATGAACATGAAACACAGATATGTTTCATGTTTCATTTTTCTCCGGGTAGTTACCAATTCAATAAACGAAATACTACTAAAGCAAAGATATATAAAATAACCTGAAATGGACTTCGCATTTTTAATTAAAAGACTCCTTACCGGCTTTCATCCTCGAGTAATTCCAGTGAATCGAATTATTTGCATATGTAATATTTTGACTTATCTTTACGCACTTCACCAGGAAACCAAAATGCTGACATATGAATAATGTTACCAGGCTCTTTGATCTGCTTCCCTACTACGCCGCCACATTCAAACCTAAAGATGATGTTTTGGCTGCCAAAGACAATGGCATCTGGGTCAAATACACAATACAGGATTATATTAAAGCTGCAGATAATATCAGTTACGGCCTGATGGAGCTGGGAATAGGCAAAGGCGATAACATAGCAACCATAGCTGCCAGCCGCCCCGAATGGAACTTTATCGATATGGGCATCATGCAGACAGGCGCTGTGCATGTGCCGTTGTATCCTACCATCAGCGAGGACGACTACCGGTTTATTCTTAACCATGCCGGGATCAAGTATATTCTGATTCCCGGCAAAGAGGCTTACCGGAAACTTCAGCCAATCATCGCTGAAATCCCTTCACTCAAAGGCGTTTATACAATTAAGGAAGCCAACGGATTACCACTGCTCGAAGAACTGATAAATCTTGGTGAACAAAATCAGGCAGCCCAAAAACTTGATGAAGTAAAACGATCAATCCAGCCAACCGACCTGGCTACCATTATTTATACTTCCGGAACTACCGGCAACCCGAAAGGCGTGATGCTGAATCACAACAACATCATTTCGAATTTCAAAGCCTGTGCGCACATTCTGCCGTTTGGTGAGGAAGGAAGGGCGCTGAGTTACCTGCCGCTTTGCCACATCTATGAGCGTATGCTGAATTACTTATGCCAGTACGCCGGGGTTTCGGTGTATTATGCCGAAAGCATTGCCACTATTGGTGATAATGTGAAAGAAGTAAAGCCAAACCTGATTTCTACTGTTCCCCGCCTTCTCGAAAAGATATATGATAAAATCATCAACACGGGCCGTAAACTCAAAGGCATCAAGAAGTTCATATTTTTCAGGGCTGTTCATATTGGCCTCAATTATGAACTCAACCGTGCCAATGGCTGGTGGTACACAATACAGCTTAACCTCGCGCGAAAGCTTGTATTCAGCAAATGGAACGAATCACTTGGCGGGAACTTGAAAGTGATAGTTTCGGGTGGGGCTGCATTGCAGCCAAGGCTTGCCAGAACCTTCTGGGCCGCCGGAATCCCGGTTTTAGAAGGATATGGATTAACCGAAACATCGCCGGTTATCGCAGTGAATAACTTCGATAAAAACGGTGTTGCTTTCGGAACAGTCGGACCAATTATCGAAGGTACAACCGTGAAGATCGCCAATGATCATGAGATCCTGTGCAAAGGCCCCGGTGTGATGATTGGTTATTATAAAGATGCTGACCTAACCGCGGGAGTGATTGATAAAGATGGATGGTTTCATACCGGTGACCAGGGACGTATTGAGCCGCAGGGGCATCTTAAAATCACGGGACGAAAAAAAGAGATTTTCAAAACGTCATTTGGAAAGTATATCAGTCCCGAGCTTATTGAAAACAAGTTTAAAGAGTCGCATTTTATTGATAGCCTGATGGTTGTTGGTGAAAACCAAAAATATGCTGCTGCCATAATCGTTCCTGATTTTACTTTTCTGAAGTCATACTGCAACGCGAAAGAGATACCTTACAGCAGTGATAGCGAGGTGATTGCCAATCCGCGCATCGTTAAACGGTATCATAAAGAGATTCAGAAGCTGAATAAATCGCTGGGTGCAACCGAGCAAATAAAATCTTTCGAACTGCTTGATAAAGAATGGAGTGTAGAATCGGGGGAGGTTACTGCCACATTGAAACTCCGGCGTAAGTTCATTCATGAGAAGTACAGCACACAGATAAGCAAACTTTTTAATAAGGAATCAGGAGAATAAGGAAAGTAAACAAAACGTTAGTAATTTTGTGTGAGCGATGTCATGGCCTTATGGTTACGATTTGGTATGACATTTGAGATATTTCCGGATAATTATTGAGCTTGAGAGGCCAGATAACTTGCAATCAAAAGCTTTGTGTATTCATACTTTTATACCTGCCTGCTATGCCCAGTGTTACCCGCATATTCGACCTGCCAGGCCATATGGCTAAACAGTTCCCAGGTAACAGGGTTCTTTTTTCATGTACTTATGATGGTGTCAGGTACAAATACAAGGCAACTGACTATATCCGTCGAGCGAACCAGGTAGCCGCATGGCTCATCAATAAAGGCATCAGGCCGGGTGATAATATTGCTACTGTGCTGCTCAACAAGCCTGAGTGGAATTTTATCGACATGGGCATCATGATGGCTGGCGCTGTGCATGTTCCGGTGTACCCAACCATAAGTCTCAGCCATTTCAGGTTCATTCTGAAGGATGCCGCAATAAAACTGGTTTTTTTCGACAATGCCTCAATCTGCACCCGCATGAAACCGGTATGTGAAAAGTTTACGCTCAACCATCCGCCTGTAACAATCGAGCGAGTTGACGGGCTTGAACACTTTACCGATATCATGAATTTCCAGGTAAGTGAAGCTGACCTGGATGAGATAAACCGGAGGAAAAGAAATATTTCGGAAACCGATGTAGCAACAATCATTTATACATCAGGCACTACTGGTCAGCCCAAAGGTGTCATGCTCACACACCGCAATATTGTTTCGAATTTTCTGGCGGTAACTGAAATCGTAAGAATGCACCCCGTGAAGAATGCGGCGAGCTTTCTTCCGCTTTGCCACATCTACGAGCGCATGCTCAATTACATGTACCAGCACGAAGGCATTGCCATTCATTACATTCATAATATCGACAAAGTAAGGGATGAAATAAAGGAGTGTTCACCAGAGATCTTCACTGTGGTGCCCCGATTCATGGAGAAAATATTTGCCACAATAATGAACCGCGGTCTGAATTTAAAAGGTTACCGAAGGCTGCTCTTCTTTTGGGCTCTTGACCTGGCAAAAAGATATGACCCCGGAGACCCCGGCGATATATGGTACCGCAGGAAGATACATATTGCTAGAATGCTCGTTTTCAATAAGTGGAAAGCAGCTTTAGGCGGTAAAGTGAAAATTATAGTATCAGGCGGAGCCAGGCTAAACCCTCGACTTACACACATTTTCTGGGGTGCAGGCATCAAAGTAATGGAAGGTTATGGACTCACCGAGACGAGCCCGGTAATAGCCGTGAGCACATTTGAAAAAGACGGAGTGAAAATTGGAACGGTAGGCAGGGTACTGCCAGGGGTAGTGGTCAGGATAGCTGATGATGGTGAAATACTGTGCCGCGGGCCCAATGTGATGGCAGGATATTACAACCGCCCTGAACGCACTCAGCAGGTTATTGATAAGGATGGCTGGTTTTACACCGGTGACATAGGGCGCTTTGTGGACGGGCAATACCTGCAGATCACCGACCGCAAAAAGGAAATCTTTAAAACTTCGGGTGGAAAATACGTTGCGCCCCAGGTGCTCGAAAATCGTTTTAAAGATTCGCCGTTCATCGAACAGATAATGGTAGTTGGAGAAAATCGAAAGCACCCGGCAGCAATTATTGTTCCGGCATTCGACCACCTTCGGTCGTGGTGTGAGGTGAAAGGCATAGAATTCACATCATACGAGGAAGTTATCAACAATCCGAGAGTTGTTAACCGCATCCAGGAAGATGTGACTCTTATCAACCACGACCTTGATAAAACCGAACAAATCAAGAAATTTGAACTTGTGACCGACGAATGGACTGTAGAAACAGGCGAACTTTCGCATACGCTTAAGCTGCGAAGAGACTATCTTCATAAAAAATATGCCGCACTCATCGACAGGATGTATTCTCATAATACGGAAGTCCCGATAGATTGACCACAGCGATATTTGTTCGGAACACCGGCAAATTCCTTTACAATAAAAACGCTAACTTTGCCGCACACATTTAATGAAATTCAATAAATTGGTTTAATCATCAATACACGCTGCAACAATGAAAAAACTGGTACTTGTCCGTCATGGAGAAAGTTTGTGGAATAAGGAAAACCGTTTCACGGGATGGACTGATATTGACCTGAGCGAGAGAGGATTACGCGAAGCCGCTGATGCAGGTAAGGTTTTAAAGGAGAATGGCTTTGTTTTTTCACTTGCTTACACTTCCTATCTGAAGAGAGCTATCAAGACACTCAACATCATTCTTGAAGAAATGGATCTCATGTGGATTCCGGTAAAGAAAAGCTGGCGTCTGAACGAAAAGCATTATGGTAATCTCCAGGGTTTGAACAAAGCCGAAACTGCCGAGAAATATGGTGATGAGCAGGTTCATATCTGGCGCCGCAGCTACGATGTTCCTCCTGCACCACTGGCAGCCGACGATCCCAGGAATCCCCGCGTTGATCCGCGCTATAAAGCCATCGGCGACGAGGCTCCGCTTACTGAGTCGCTCAAGGAAACCGTGGGACGCATGGTTCCTTACTGGACCGACGAGATCCGCGAATCACTGAAAACCAACGACCAGGTGCTGGTTGCCGCTCATGGTAACAGTTTGCGCGCAGTGATCAAGTACGTTAAAGGCGTGAGCGACGAGGATATTGTAAGCCTCAACCTGCCCACAGGTATTCCGCTGGTATTTGAATTTGACGATAACCTGAACTTTATTCGCGATTATTTCCTTGGAGATCCTGAGGTGATCAAAAAGCTTATGGAAGAGGTTGCAAACCAGGGGAAATCAAAAAAATAGATTAATCTTCCTGTGAAGGTTTATTATAGGGAATCATTCAGTTAAGTCATGAAAACGTGGGTAATACCTGATGTGCATGGTTGCATAAAAACCTTGCGTTACCTGGTCGAGACCATGATTATGCCTGTACGGGGTGATTCCCTTATTTTTTTAGGTGACATTATTGACCGCGGGCCCGACAGCAAAGGTGTGATCGACTATGTGATGTCGCTTCCCAAAAAGGGCATAAGGGTGACTGCTTTATGTGGTAACCACGAGGAAGCCATGATCAAGGCATTTGATGATGTGCTGAAGGGTGGCGTGATGCAGAAGCTTGGTTTCCAGCCCAAATCAGTCAAGGAATGGAAAGCTTTCGGAGGTGAAACCACCATTCAGAGTTTCGGCGTTCAGGATGTAAGCGATATCCCGATTGAATACATCAACTGGCTCAGGGAAAGGCCTTTATATGTTAAGCACCCCAAGTTCCTTATTGTTCATGCCGGTTTCAATTTTAAAAAGGACGATATTTTTTCTGATACCCATTCCATGAAATGGATCAGGGATTACGACATCGATCCCAAGAAGCTTGATGGCCGCCGCATTATTCACGGGCATGTACCCGTAACACTCGATTTTATATTTATGATTTACAAATCAAAGACGTACCATTTTATCGACCTCGATAATGGCGTTTATATGCCCGGCAGGCCCGGTTATGGCAACCTGCTGGCACTGGAACTCAACAGCATGGAACTACTGGTTCAGCCGAACCTGGATATGGAAGCAGAGCCTGATTTGCGCAAATTCTAGAACAGGTTTCCGATATTGATGTAAAGCCCTCTCAATCCGTCTTCTTTTTTCATGGCAAAACCGTAGTCAACGGCAAGTATAAAATTCTCGTTCAGGGCAATTCTGAGGCCGGCGCCAACGCTGGGGTGAAGTTTATCGTTCTGATAACCAAAATCAAAGTATCTTGCCGGGTATGGCTCCATATTCCTGATAGCTTCCTCATTTACTGCTACCTTTTTCACTACCGTACCCACATCGGCAAAGGTGTTCAGGGCAATATAGATGTTTTGTTTTGCAATAACGGTTTTCAGGAATTTCCATCGTAATTCAAAATTTCCATAGGCCACACCATCGCCCACAACACGGTCGCGCATGATGCCGCGGAGATTTTTGGCGCCTCCCAGTCCGTCGGTTTTGGTCACAGTTGAGAAGGAACTGAGCATGTAAGGCTGAAAGTAGAACGGAGCCTGACCGCCGATAGATCCTTGGTAACCAAGGCGGTACACAAACGACAACCGGTCGGGGACAAGTGTGAAATACTGCCTGTGAATTAAAACCAGTTTGGCGAACGATGTTTCGTTGAAAAAGAACTTTGGTGAAACAACAACAAGCGCTTCAGTCCACATGCCTTTCATGGCATTGGCTTCGTTGTCGCGGGTGTCGAAAACGAGTCCCAGTTTCACAAAGTTGGCATTGCCGCCATCCTTTTCTTTTTCACCAATGATGCCCCAGTCAACATATTTGTCGTAAAGTGTGGCGGTGTCGGGCAACTGGTCATTGTCGTCCCTTTTCTTGTTGAGCGCTGCAATATCAACCGGCCCGGTTTTGATGTTCATAATCCCGAAACCGGCAAGCCATTTCAGGTGGTCACCCTGGAGTTTGCCCTGAAAATCAGTGGTGAAACGGAACAACTTGCGGTCGTAACGATAAAACATACGGCTGATGTAATCGGGATCGTCCTGGTCCATGTATTC
>DAONEL010000002.1:0-2366 GCA_035403045.1 Bacteroidales bacterium | reverse complement strand
TACTGAAAACCCATATCGGCATCAAATGAAATTGTTGGCAAAAGCCCCATCGAAAAGCCTTTTTTGGTAACATCTTTCTTAGGTTCATCCTGCGCCTTCACCACAAGAACGGCAAGGAGTATCATAAGCATTAGTAGGAGTTTCTTCATGTTGATGATGTTTTAGGAACGATTGAACAGTGTATTTATTTGAACGACAATGTTTTGCCTCAGACTGAGAATTTTGCTGAATGTGCTTTTGTCATGGGTACTAAGCCTGATAAACCTGATTTTTCCAATGATTTTGAGCAGGTTTCTGTAGCTGTAAAATGCGAAGATTCCTGTAAGGGGCAAACTCAGTGCAAAGGCAATTTTTAGCCACAGCCCGTCAACCAGGAGGCAAAAGACGGTGATAAGGATGAGATAGTAAATCAGGTACAGGAAAAGGCTCATTCCAAAGTGAATGGAGCTGTGAAATACACGGTCTTTTACCTTGCGCGAAATCATTACGGGCAAGTGGTAAGGAAGGTAGTTGAACAACATGCCGTAAATGTGCACCGGCAGCAGCACAAGCATGAGCAGCAACCCTGCGGCAAGTCTCGGAATACTGGTATTGTTTTTACGCACCAGCCAGTCGCGGATGTTGTATTTTTCAAGCAGGCTGCGGTATTCAGCAAGCACGGGGCTGATGCTGTTCAGCGCCTCAGGATCAGCAATAACGATATTGTTGAGTCTGGCTGAGATCTCCTGCTGAACAGCGAAACGGTTCCTGTGGATGTTCCGTAACCTTCTGTCTGTCAGTATTTCGTGATAATAAAGTTCAATGATGCCTGCACTTGTATTGTAGAGTTCCTCATTCTCGATATTGATCATCAGCGGTTTCAGGCTTTTGGCAATATCGTCGCGAAGTCTGCTGATGGCACGCTGGGGATTTTCATGGTAAAGAGGGATATAGTCGGCTATTCTGATCGGTTTCCCAAAGTTGATCAGCAAGCGTTCACCGGCATTGAAATAGTTTGAGTAATCGAGCCCGACCGGTACAATATGCAGGTTCAGTTTAAACTGCGACCTTTCTTCGGCCATGAAAGCGATGCGGCAAATTCCTTTTTTCAAAGGCCTGAGCCTTTTAAAACCGGCATGGTTACCCTCGGGGAGCATGGCAATCGGGGTATTGTGCTTCAATACATTGGCTGCATTGTCAAAAGTTTCCTCATTCTGGCCAAGCGCTTCAAAACCGTCGCGCATACGGTAAACAGGCATAATCTTCAGAAAATGCAGCAACCTGGCGATAAATTTGCTTTTAAAAATATCAGCCCGTGCAAGGAAAACCACTTTGCCTTTCCTGGCATAAAGCATGGCCAATGCGTCCATAAGGGCATTCTGGTGATTGGCGGCAAAAATGACTGGCGTGTTTTTTGGAATATTTTCTCGTCCGGTAATGGTTACCCTGCGGTAAAAGATGTGGTAATACAGGTAGCTGTAATAATAAAGCAGGTAGTAACCTATTGACGGACGGTATATTTTGGTTTCATTCATATCGCGAAGCAGGAGCATGAATTATGCCCTGCAATATATGAAAGAAAATCGATGATTTGCAAGTGGTCGGAAAACTCACCCGGGATAAGTACTAAAGTGCTCTCAGGCTTCATTTTCAAGGTCGTCAGGATTTTCTTTCTGCATATTGGCTGTAAACTCATCAACAAGAGCCTTTGCCCGCTCAAAATCCTTGCGTGCAACGAATATTTTAACTGTGCCCGACCGCACCGGGAACATATTCCAGGAAGCAGATGACGCTTCACGCATGATGGACTCAATTTCGTTGTCATCAAGAATGCTTTTCAGCAGACCTACTTCCCAGCCTGTACCGTCGTAAACCTCATAAGTGGCAAGTTCGTCGTTCGTATCCATGTTGTAAAAATTTAAAATTTAAGGAATACCTTATCCAACAATAAAGATAAAGATTCTTTCGGAATATTGTTATCTTAGTTTTGCTTGGCAGGCAGATGCCATTGATAAGAGAATGCTGGTAGTTCAATTTGATTAAATTTGCTACAAATACTAAAGTATTGGATAACAGAAAGCTCACCGGTTATTACCCTGTTTTTATTGCAGTTGCATCGGCGCTGCTGTTTATTCCTTTTATCGGAAGGCTGCACCTTTTCGATTGGGATGAGATCAATTTTGCTGAATGCGCCCGCGAAATGATTGTAAGCCATGATTACCTGAATGTGCAGATCAATTTTCAGCCTTTCTGGGAAAAGCCGCCGCTGTTTATCTGGATGCAGGTGTTGGCGATGAAAGTATTCGGAATCAATGAGTTTGCAGCAAGGTTACCTGATGCAGTTTGTGGAATAGTGACTTTACAAATTGTATTCGCAATCGGGAAAC
>DAONEL010000001.1:32905-63767 GCA_035403045.1 Bacteroidales bacterium | reverse complement strand
ATTAAAAATAAAATATTTTTGCACTCTGTGAGTTATTATGGTTGTACTGTCAAAAGCAGTATTCATTTAAACAAGTTATCTTGAGATTTAGCCATTTTTCCAGGTTTGTTATTATTACAGTTGTGCTCTCGGGCATGGCAGTGCTGTATTCGTGCAGTACCAAGAAAAACACTTTCACCAGGCGGACATTTCACAACCTCACCACTCATTACAATGTTTACTGGAATGGCAATGAAAGTTTCAAGCAGGGAGTTTCCGACCTGAATGCAGCCATTCGCGACAATTACAACAAAATACTGCCGGTATTCAATTACGGCACTCCCGAAGAAGCCAAGAAAGTATCGACCCGCATGGACAGGGCCATCGAAAAAGCCACCATCGGCATTCGCAGGCATTCCATGGTATTCAAAAGCAAGGAATATAATAAATGGATCGACGACTGTTTCATGCTGATTGGCAAAGCGCAGTTTTACAAGCAGGACTACAACTCTGCCCGCCGGACATTTGAACAGGTGATGACTGAATACGCGGGAAAACCGGTTTATTACGAAGCATTGTTATGGGTTGTGCAGTGTAATCTGCAGCAAAAGAAATTTGAAGAAACCCTAGTCAAACTCGAAGAACTCGACGGCCTTGCGACCAAAGAACCGGTGCCTTTCAGGGTTAAAAAAATGATGCCTTTAATATATGCTGATTATTACCTTAAAATGAATAACTTCGGTGCAGCCAGGAGTGCGCTCCAGCAAGGCATCGAACTGAATACCAGCAGCAAAGTACGTGTAAGGCTTAATTACATACTTGCACAAATCTACCAGCAGGAGAAGAACTACTCAATGGCTACCGAGTATTTCACCAAAGTTATCAAAGGTCCGGCTTCATTTGAAATGGCTTTCAATGCCCGCATCAGCATGGCGAAGTCGTTCGATATCTATGGAGGCAACAAGGCAGGCCTCGAAAAAGAGCTTCGTAAAATGCTGAAAGATGCTAAAAACAAGGATTTCCGCGATCAGATCTATTATGCATTAGCCGAACTTTCGCAACTTGACCATAACGACACACTGACAATGAACTACCTGAAGAAGTCGGTGGCAACCAGCACGCAGAATGATTTCCAGAAGACGACATCAGCACTTCAGCTGGCAGGCATGTACTTTGACAGGCAGGATTATGAAAACGCCCAGCATTATTATGATACCACGCTACAGGTAATACCCAGCGACTATCCGAACTTTGATGCCATAAATACCCGCACACTCACCCTCACCGAACTTGTTCAAAACCTACAGGTTGTAAAATATGAGGATAGCCTTCAGCGGCTTGCCCGGATGCCTGAAGACCAACTGGCTGCTATCATCCAGAAACTCATTGACGAGTATAAAAAAGAAGAACAACGCCTGAAAGAGGAAGCCGAAAGGCAACAAATGGAAATGTCGATGGCTTCGAACATTCCGAACATGCGGAATGAAAACATTCAGAATATAGGTGGTGGCGGCTGGTATTTTAACAATCCTTCGGCTATAAGCTTCGGCTACAGCGAATTCCTTCGTAAATGGGGCCGCCGTAAACTTGAAGACAACTGGCGACTCAGCAATAAACGCCAGGTGGTTACATCAGACGAAACTGAGCTGACAGAGGTTGCACCCACCGATTCAACAAAAGTTTCGGACACTGCCGCCATCAAATTGGAGAAGAAGAGCACCGATCCGAAAGACCCGAAAACATACCTGCAGAAAATTCCGAAAACCCCTGAAGCTATTGCCTTATCTAACAAAAAGATAGAAGAAGCTCTAACCAATCTTGGCTACATTTATAAAGATGGCCTGAAAGACACTGTCAACAGTATAAAGACCTTCGAAAACCTGGTTGAGCGTTTCCCCGACAGTAAAAATGTACTCCGCATTTATTACCAGCTATACCTTACTTACAACAGTATTCCGGATGCCACGAATGCTGAAAAATACAAGAATATCATCCTCAACCTTTTCGCGGACAGCGAATATGCGCTCACACTGAAAGACCCTGAATATTTAACCCAGCTCATTGCCAGGAAGAACAGGGCTTCATCACTTTATGAAGAAACATACCAGGCTTTTGAACGCGGCCAATACCGGATGGTACTGCTGTATTGCGATGAAGCCACCAGCAATTTTAAAGACAAGGACCTTTTGCCGCGGTTTGAATATTTGCGGGCTGTTTCACAGGGCAAAATTATTTCGACAGATACAATGATTGTTTCGCTGAACAAGCTGCTTCAAAAATATCCTTCAAGCCCGGTAGCACCGCTTGTACAGGAAATCCTCCAGAAATACAGCAAGAAAACGTCATCTGCCACCGCCCAGGCAACCAATAATACCCCGGCTTCTCCAAAGCCGCAAGGCACAGCCCCCGGGCAAAACCAGGCTGCCGGGCCCGTACAAACCGAGTTTATCTTTACTTCCGACACCGTTGTGCCAGATATTTACAAATTCAATCCGAAGCAAACGCACTTTTTTATCATGATGGTTGACCAAAACCAGGTGAATGTGAATGCCATGAAGGTGCGAATATCTGATTTTAACCTTAAAAATTTCCCGAACGAAAATATAACCGTCAACGCCATCGTACTTGATAACGGCTGGCAGATGATCACGGTGAGCAGTTTCGGCAACTCCGAAAAGGCTATGGGATATTATAATTCGATCATGCAGAGCGAATATGTGCTTTCACAGCTTAAAAGCGGCGCATTCAGGAGTTTCGTGATCTCAATGGAGAATTATCCTGTATTTTATCGCGAGAAAAAGTACCAGGGATACATCAACTTCTTCAACAAGTTCTACAAAAATCAATAACAACAAGTTGGGTTTTAAACATTAAGAGGCTCAGCCTGGCTGCTGCGTTTAAAATATTATGCCGTGTGTTTGGAGATGTTGCATTTAAAACTATTTTTGTTCAACTGTAATGTTTTCGATCAATGGCACTCACAAAACCAATTCTTCCCGAAACTCCCTCGGTAAACCTGCTGGGAAGCGGCACCGAAATTACCGGCGATATCCGGTCGCAGGGTGATATCCGTATTGATGGCAGCCTCAATGGCACAATCAACTGCACTGGTAAAGTGGTAATCGGTTCCACAGGACGTGTGGATGGTGAACTGATCTGCCAGAATGCCGACATTTCAGGCGAAGTGAAAGCCCGTATCAAGGTTTCAGAACTACTAAGCCTTAAAGCCACTGCAGTGGTGAGCGGCGATATCATTACGAACAAACTTGCCATTGAACCCGGTGCCGTATTTACCGGAGCCTGCAAAATGGAAGGCCAAACCCTCACAAATGGTAAAACGCCGGCCAATACACAAACCGAACCCGATTGACAATAGTCGGAAACAGTTTGAAGGTTATGCCCGATACTCTAACATTGCCATTCAAATGGGTGTTATTATTGGTGCCGGAGTTTTCGGGGGTGTAAAAATTGATCAATGGCTTGAACTGAAATTTCCTGTTTTTACCCTAATCCTTACCGTATTCGGCTTTTCTACAGCCATTTATATCGCCGTCAAGGATTTCATCCGTAAAAAATGAAAACAACGCTCACCCGCTTCATCCGGAGCCTGGTTATTTTCTCTTCTATCGTTGCACTGGCCGGCATGATGCTGTTTTTCATCATTCCCAAACTATTGTCGCCGGCTATACCATGGCTGCTGTTGCTTTTCTTCGTCATAACTTTTACCGGTTTTTATTTCGGTGAGAAGGCAGGCAAACGAAAATTCTCAACATTTGTAAATTATTACCTGATAATGAGTATGTTAAAAATGTTTTTACTGCTCATTATTGCCGCAATCTATATTTATCTGAAACGCGACGATGCCATACGCTTTGCGTTAGCATTGCTCGTGTTGTTCTTCAGCTACCTGGTTTTCGAAGTCGTTTGGCTGCTAAGAATAAAAAACAACAGTTAGGCTGATTTAAGCTACCTTTACAGGTCTATAAATCACACGCTAATGATTTACATTACCCGACGCGAACGTTTCAATGCAGCCCACCGGCTTTTCAGAAATGATTTCTCTGATGAAAAGAATGCCGAAGTTTTCGGGAAATGCAGCAATCCTTTATGGCACGGGCACAATTATGACCTTTTTGTCACTGTAAAGGGTGAAGTTGATCCAGAAACAGGCTTCCTCATCAACCTCAAGACGCTGAGCACCCTTATCGAAACCCTTGTCATTGATAAACTTGATCACAAAAATGTTAATCTTGAAGTTGCCTTCATGAAAGACAAACTTGCTTCCACCGAGAATCTTGCCATCGGCATCTGGAATGAACTGTCTGAACCGGTAGGAGCACTTGGCGCCGAACTCCATTGCATAAAGCTTTGCGAAACCGAAAATAATTTTGTTGAATATTTCGGAAACTAATCACCCACAAATTGGTTTCAATATAGCCATTCCCCATTCACTATTCCCCATTAACTAATTAACTATTAACCATTAACCAATTAACCCTGCCCGCCACCTGCAAGCCTGCACCAGGCAGGCAAGCATTAACCAATCAACCATTAACCATTAACCAATCAACCATTAACCATTAACCAATTAACCATTAACCATTGACCAAGTCCCATGAGCAGCGAAATAAACAAACCGATGATGGTTGAAAACAATATGGATGACTACCCTGCACAGGATGGTTATGAAAAACGCGACATCTACAATCTCGAAACCATAAAGAACCTGAAAGTACATTATCACGAGATAATCAGGCTTCTGGGTGAAGATCCGTCACGTGAAGGACTATTAAAAACGCCTGAAAGGGTAGCAAAAGCAATACTTTTTATGACCCATGGTTACGATCTGAATCCTGAGGAGATGCTTCGTTCAGCCATGTTTGAGGAAGATTACAAACAGATGGTGATTGTAAAAGACATTGAGATATACTCGATGTGTGAGCACCACATGATCCCGTTTTTCGGAAAGGCCCATGTAGCATATATTCCAAACGGGCATATTGTCGGGTTAAGTAAAATCCCCCGTGTTGTGGATGCATTTGCCCGGCGTTTGCAGGTTCAGGAACGACTCACCACACAAATCAAGGATTGTATCCAGCAAACCCTGAAACCATTGGGAGTGGCTGTTGTTGTTGAGGCGCAGCATATGTGCATGAGCATGAGGGGAATACAGAAGCAAAATTCAGTCACCACTACTTCTGATTTTACAGGAGCATTTCTTATCGATAAGACCCGCGCTGAATTTCTCCACCTGATCGGAAGCAGGCTACACTAAGCTGTTACTTATTGAATTTCAATCTGTTACTTCATAAAAGGCTGTTGATCAGCCTTTTTGTATCTTTGCTGCTCAATTATAAATCAATCTATGAAAGCATACATATTCCCCGGACAAGGCGCCCAGTTTGTCGGGATGGGTAAGGACCTTTATGATAATTACTCCCAGGCAAAAGAGATGTTTGAGAAAGCCAATGAAATTCTCGGTTTTCGCATCACCGACCTGATGTTTGCCGGCACCGACGAAGACCTGCGCCAGACAAAGGTCACACAGCCTGCCATTTTCCTTCATTCGGTGATTCTGGCTACAACTTTACCTGATTTCAAACCTGATATGGTAGCCGGCCACTCGCTGGGAGAATTTTCAGCATTGGTTGCCAACAAAGCACTATCGTTTGAAGACGGATTGCGAATGGTATATGCCCGTGCCATGGCCATGCAGAAAGCCTGCGAAGCCGAGCCAAGCACCATGGCGGCCATTCTCGGACTCGACGACAGCGTGGTTGAAAATACTCTCGCCGGCATTGACGAAATAGTGGTTGCTGCCAATTACAACAGCCCTGGACAACTTGTTATTTCCGGTTCTATTAAAGGTATTGATCTTGCCTGCGAAGCGCTGAAAGCTGCCGGGGCCAAGCGTGCCCTTCCGCTCAAAGTAGGCGGGGCGTTCCATTCACCCCTGATGGAACCGGCACGCATTGAGCTCGCTGCAGCCATCGAAGCCACTGCTTTCGGCAAACCGATTTGCCCTGTTTATCAGAATGTGGATGCAAAACCTTACTCTGAGCCAGCCAAAATCAAAGCCAACCTGGTGTCGCAGCTTACATCGCCGGTACGCTGGACTCAAACGGTAAAAAATATGGTTGCCGACGGAGGCAGACTTTTTGTTGAGGTAGGTCCCGGAACGGTGCTCCAGGGATTGGTGAAGAAGATTGCGCCAGAGGTTGAGGTGGCTTCGGCGTAAGCCGGGGCTTCAGGTGCAGTGGCTTCGGCTGCGCTCAGCCACCGGTTATCAATTTCTACTTCGCCAGTACTTCATCAATTTCCTGCATTTCCTCAGCCGAAAATGAGACGTTATCGAGTGCTCCGAGGTTATCTTGTAGTTGTTTAACCGAACTTGCACCCACAAGCACCGAAGTAACCCTGGCATCTTTCAGCAGCCATGCTATGGCCATTTGGGCAAGGCTCTGATCTCTTTTCACAGCAATTTCGTTGAGTTTCTTAATCTTAGGCATCATTTGCAGTACCCTGTCTTCCTGTAAAAAACCATGGGGTTTGGCAGCACGCGAATCTTCCGGAATTCCTTTCAGGTAGCGGTCGGTGAGCATACCCTGCGCAAGAGGCGAAAAAGCAATACAGCCTATCCCCTCCTGCCCCAGCACATCCAGCAAACCGTCCTCAACCCATCGGTTGAACATGCTGTAGCTAGGCTGATGAATGAGGCATGGAGTTCCCAGCCGGCGCAGAATTCGTGATGCTTCGAGCGCAAGTTCGGCTGGGTAATTCGAAATGCCGGCATACAAGGCTTTTCCCTGGCGGACAATCAGATCGAGGGCCGACATGGTTTCTTCGAGTGGCGTATCGGGATCGGGACGATGATGATAGAAAATATCAACATAATCGAGTCCCATGCGACTGAGGCTTTGGTCGAGGCTGGCAACCAGGTACTTTTTTGATCCCCATTCACCATATGGCCCGGGCCACATCAGGTAACCTGCTTTTGAGGAAATGATCATTTCGTCGCGCCATGGACGAAGGTCGTTTTTCATGACTTTTCCGAAATTCTCCTCGGCTGAACCGGGAGGCGGACCATAATTATTGGCCAGGTCAAAGTGAGTAATTCCCATATCAAAGGCCTTTAGAAGCATTTGCCTGCTGTTGGCAAAATCATCCACATGGCCGAAATTGTGCCATAAACCCAGCGAGATAGCCGGCAATTTTATTCCGCTGAAACCGCAGCGGCGGTAAACCATTGAATCGTAGCGGGATGGAACGGGAAGGTAGGACATAACGGTAATTGTTTTATTAATCAGAAGATTGTTTCCAAGGTTGAAAAGTACAAAAATTATAATGGATTCCTGGTGGTTTGGTTTAATGAAAAAATTTCTTGACCGGATAAAGGTTTCAGGGTTTTTGATTGTCATATAATTATAAAGTACCAGAGATTCATCATTTATTGGCTTACCAGACTGCTCAAATTGCTCTAAAGTATTTATTATCAATTAAATATAGTGTTATGAAAAGGACAATGCTACTCTCGTTCAGTATTCGTGTTCTCGTGACAATATTCGTGACCTTTATTACCGGATTATTTCAAAAAACTTCTGCACAGGAAATTTTCAGCCTGCCATTTAACGAAGGTTGGACTTCCGGCAATTTCACTTTGAATAACTGGCAGGCCGGGCAAAACTGGGTCATCGACGGGCAGGCAGGGAATCCTAAACCGTCGGCAAAATTCAAATGGGACCCAATCATCAACAACTACAGCAGCGCGCTTGAAAGCTGGAGGATTGATGATTCCTCCACAAACACAACAACTTATTACAACATCTGGTTTGATTTTGATATCAAACTGAGCGACCGAACATCTTCGGGAACTGAATCATTGAGAGCTGAAGTCTGGAACGACAGCGCTTGGATTGCCGTCGCAGAATTTACAAACGACAGCAGTTTCGACTGGTGTGCTCAGCATATCAATATTAACAGTGAGGCAAAGCACCATGCTTTCAAGATTCGTTTTATCGCTCAGGGCACGAATTCAAATGCGATTTATTATTGGTTGGTTGATAATATTCATATATACAGGGAATATATGTTGTATCCACCTCAAACTCTTATTGGATTGCTGGCTGCATATTCTGGTACTATAGTTGATGACATACATCTCACCTGGGAAATGCCAGAAGGTAGTGGTAATTATCAACCAGTATGGATACATTGGGACAGCGGTGAAAACTCAGACGGTATCGGAACCGGTGGCGCCAACGACTTCGACATCGCAGCACGTTTCGACGTATCTCAACTTGAAGAATATGACGGAATGACCATAACGAAAGTTGCCTTCTGGCCCAATGAAGCCGCTTGCGAATACTCCGTCAGGATTTGGCAGGGTGAAATGGCCGCCAACTTATTGGTTGACCAGGTAGTAAGCAATCCTACCATCGGCGTATGGAACGAAGTGGAACTGGATAACCCGCTGACGCTCAACATTAATCAGGAGCTTTGGTTTGGGGTAAGGTGCAACACAACCACCGGTTACCCGGCAGGCCACGACGCCGGTCCGCAGGTACCTGACTATGGTCAATGGATTTACTGGAACGGAACATGGTCGAACCTCGTTGACTTGAGTAACGCTCTTACCGTTAACTGGAACCTTCAGGCATACCTTGAACCTTTGGATGATCACCAATTAATAAGCGCCAATAATAAAAACAGAATAAACAGTGAGCGGGAAAATATGTTAACGATGTCCAAAATTGATAGCTATGGAACTTATTTACCAGCCGGATCAACGCTATTAGATGCTCCGTTGGAACTTAATGGCTTCAACATTTATCGTCGCGAGTATCTCGATCCAATACCAGTAACTGGATTTACTATATTGTCCGATTGGCATTTACTAAACGCCACACCAGTGACCTCGACAGATTATTGGGATTTGAATCTTCTACAAAACTGTTATGATTATTATGTTACAGCCGTCTATACAGAAGGAGAATCAGTTCCATCCAACATTGATGCGTGGAATTGCCTGTTTAACGAGGGGATAAACGAAAGTTATACTTCTTTGATCCAGATTAGTCCAAATCCTGCTACAACATATTTAGAGATCGAATTCCCAGCCAATATAGTTCAGTTGTCAATCAACAGTGCGTTAGGATCAACTTTCCTCCATAAGGAATTTAACGGTGAATCTCATCTTACGATTCAAACATCCGAATTTCCATGCGGGACCTATTTCATTAAGTTTTGTAATAGTGATGGCATTGTTTTCACTCGTAAATTTCTTGTTGTCAAATAGCAACAGAATAAAGAGTATAACATAGCGACTGGGAAAATCATTACCTGAATATAAGTTTCAGGAAAAAACTACATTTGCCTAGCCTATGCGTTCAGTATGAAACTGATTACCACTTTCTTTTTTCTGTTTTTCATTTTCCTTATCGGCATCATGCCATTTTTTATCCTATACCTTTTTTCAGATTTCGCAAGATACCTGCTTCAATACGTTATCCGTTACCGCCTGGAAGTGATTAACAGCAATCTTGATAAAGCATTGCCTGCTCAGGAAGAACAGGAAAAACGTCGCCTTGTCAGAAAAATTTATAAAAATCTTACCGACGTGCTTATCGAGGGTATCAAATCATTCACTATGACACGCGGGCAGGTACGAAGGCGCCACCGGATTCTCAATGCTGAAATTCTCGACCCGTACCTTAAATCAGGGAAAAGCATTGTCGCCGTTACTGCCCATTATAACAACTTTGAGTGGGGTAGCCTGTCGCCGGGCGTGTTTACCGATTACAACGTGATTGCTTTTTATAAATCCTTATCAAACAAATACATTGACGGGTTTGTGCGCCGCAGCCGTTCAAAATTCGGAACAACGCTGACTTCGATCAGGGAAACATCAAGCACTTTTGAGCACAACAAAAATATTCCTACTGTATATATGATGGCTGCCGACCAAAGCCCTTCGAATCACAGCAAGGCCATCTGGGTGAATTTTCTTGGTATTGAAACGGCTTTCCTGCATGGTCCTGAAAAACACGCTGTACTGAATGATTATCCTGTGTTTTATATCCATGTTGAGCGGGTAAAACGTGGATTTTACACCTGCGAACTTTCACTCCTGGCCGATAATCCAGGCATCCTTCCCGAAGGTGAGATTACGCGGAGATATGCTGCGAAAGTCGAAAGTATAATCAGGGAAAAGCCCGAAAACTGGCTTTGGTCGCACAGAAGGTGGAAAAAGAGACGGCGTGAAACGGAAACGGTAGTATAGCTATAAGTACATTTCTTCAATCAGCGCTGAATATTTCTTTTCAACGATTCTCCGCCGGATTTTTAAAGTGGCTGTCAGCGCTTCGTTTTCGATGGTAAATAATTCGGGCAGAAGTGTGAATCTTACAACCCGCTCGTATGCGGGCAGGTCGGCCTGAAGCCTGTCGATGCGCAGCTTCATGAAATCAATCACAGCCGGTTCCCTGACGAGTATTTCGGCATCATCGGCTTTTTCGCCCAATAAACCAAACTGGCTGCGAAGTCTTGGCACTGAAGGAACAATAAGTGCTGTGATAAATTTGCGGTTATCACCAATCACAACAGCCTGTTCGATGAAATTATCGTCACACAGAAGCAGTTCGATTTTTTGAGGTGAAATATATTTACCACCTGATGTCTTGAAAATATCGTTGATCCTGTCGATCATAAGCAGGTCGCCGGCTTCGGTGAGTTTGCCCGTATCACCGGTATGATACCAACCATCTTTCAGCACCTTTGCAGTTTCATCAGGTTTGCGGTAATAGCCGGCAAAAATCGTATCTCCCTTTACCATGATTTCACCTTCAGGCGTGAAATCAACTGCAATGCCGGGCATAATGGTACCAGTTGAGTAAAAATCATATACATCTGATTTAAAGCATGATACAGTTGCCGTAGTTTCGGTGGCGCCGTAACCATAATTGACAAACAACCCTGCTGCATGGAAGAATTGCAGCAACTCCGGCCTGATGGCTGCACCGGCACAAGGCATAAAACGCACCTTCCCGCCAAATATCTTTCTGACTGTCTTCAACACTAATAAATCGGCAACTTTCCGTTTTAACTGCAGTGCAACAGGCGGTTTGATATCTTTACTAAGAAAACCGGAGTGTTCCCGGCCAATACCAATCGACCATTCAAAAATCTTCCTCTTATAACCTGGCCATTTTAACTCTTCCGCTTTAATACCCTCGTAGGTCTTCTCATAAAACCTTGGAACTGTGCACATTACTGTAGGCTTTACTTCGGGTAGCGCCTCAATCACTGTTTTTGGATTCTCGAGATACACATTTACCGCGCCCCGGTTAAGGATATAATATGTCCAGGCACGTTCGAAAACGTGGCTAAGCGGAAGGAAGCACAACGAAATATCACTGCGGCCAACTTCAAGCCGCTTGTCATGTATTTCCATGCAATACATGAAATTGTTGTGTGTGAGCATCACTCCTTTCGGGTCGCCGGTTGTGCCTGATGTATAAATAATTGTGGCAATATCGCCTGCTCCGGCTTCCTTCAATTGTTCATCAACAATGGTAGTATATTTTTCATCAGTGCCAAACGACAGGAACTGATCCCATCTGCAGAATTTCTTCGACTCAGAAGTCAGTGAAGGATCAAGCCCGACGACAAAACGAAGATTTTCATCTTTATCAGCCAGTTTCAGGGCACGTTCTTTCTGCTCATTGTTGCCTACGAACATCAGCCCAATTTCAGTCTCATCTACGATATACTGTAACTGGCTGTGTGCGGCCGTTCCGAAAAAGGGTACAACAATACCACGTATCTGGAGGATACCAAGGTCGGCGATTGTCCATTCGGGCCTGTTATCGGAATAAATCCCTATTCGGGATTCAGAAGAAAAGCCCAGCGATAAAAGCGAATTCGAAATTTTGTTGACTGTATTAAGCAGCAATGTCCAGTTGATGGCCCGGTACTTTCCGCTAAGATTGTCCTTAAAGCGAAGAATTTCACTATCTCCGTATTGGGCAGCCCGCTCGCGGACCATGTGAGAAATATGTTGCTTCAAATTGCATCTATTTGTTAATGAATAACTTATTGATTAAGAATAAGCAGGTTACCTGTTGTTATACATCGTTTCGTAGTATTTCAGGTAGTTGCCCGATGTCACATTATTCAGCCAGTCAGGATTTTCGAGATACCACTCTACTGTTTTTTCAAAGCCTTCGTCGAACTTAACAACAGGCGACCACCCCAAATTGTTCTGCAATTTGGAAGCATCAATGGCATAACGGAAATCATGGCCGGCACGATCTTTCACATAGGTGATGAGTTGTTCGGATGTTCCGGGATGACGGCCCATTTTGCGGTCCATTATTTCGCATAGTTTTTTCACCAGGTCAATATTTCGCCATTCATTGTTGCCGCCTATATTGTAGGTTTCGCCGGTAGCACCCTTGTGAAAGATCAGGTCGATGGCCCTGGCATGGTCCTCAACATAAAGCCAGTCACGGATATTGGTACCTTCGCCGTACACAGGCAATGGCCTGCCGTGACGTATATTGTTGATACACAGAGGAATTAGTTTTTCAGGAAACTGGAATGGCCCGTAATTGTTGGAGCAGTTGCTTATCACAACCGGAAGTCCGAAAGTGTGATTGTACGCCCTCACCAGGTGATCGCTGCTGGCCTTGGAAGCCGAATAGGGACTGCGCGGATCGTAGGGTGTTGTCTCTACAAATTTCCCATCATCGCTGAGCGAACCATAAACTTCGTCGGTACTTATGTGGTAAAACCTTTTGCCTTCGGAGTCGTCTTTCCATATATGCCGCGCAGCATTCAGCAGGTTAACAGTACCAACGATGTTGGTCATTATAAACTCCCTGGGATTGGCGATGGAACGATCGACATGGCTCTCGGCAGCAAGATGTATTACCCCGTCGAAACGGTAGGCATCAAACGTCATCATCACAAAGTCTTCATCCACAATGTCGCCTTTCACAAATTCATAATTCGGCTGCTTCTCAACATCACTGAGGTTGGCCAGATTGCCGGCGTAGGTAAGTTTATCCATATTCACAATACGGTAATCAGGGTATTTTTGTACCAAAAGCCTTACCAAATGTGAGCCTATAAACCCTGCTCCGCCTGTAACTAGAATGTTTTTCATACTCTGTGAATAATTGGTTTCCTATTCTGGTGATTTAAACAACCGTTTATTTTGAAACTTGTAAAGATAGCAGAAGTGGTGATCAATGCAGCTACCCAATTTTTGTCACAACCCCCTCGCGAAGCATATAGCGAACTTTGCTTTCAGGGCACACGGCAATACCCATTGAATCAAACTTAAGCTTTTGACCATATTCGCTCATCCAGCCGGTTTGCCTTGAAGGGTTTCCAACCACCAGCGCATAAGCAGGCACTGATTTTGTAACCACAGCCCCGGCTCCGATGAATGCAAATTCACCTATGTCGTTGCCACAAACTATGGTAGCATTGGCACCGATGGTAGCACCCTTTTTCACATGGGTTCTGGCGTATTCGTGTTTGCGGTTGACTGCGCTGCGCGGGTTGATAACATTGGTAAAAACCATTGAGGGGCCGAGGAAAACATCATCTTCACAAATCACGCCGGTATATATCGATACATTGTTCTGAACCTTTACATTACGCCCAAGCACTACCTCCGGCGACACAACCACGTTTTGCCCTATATTGCAATTGTCGCCAATTACACAGTTGGACATGATATGCGAAAAATGCCAGATTTTAACCCCTTTTCCGATGGTGCAACCCTCGTCGATAACGGCAGTTGGATGCGCAAAATATTCGTTTTCCATAGTATTGCGATTAAAAAAATTGGTCAAAACTGATTATGCGTTTACAAATTCAAGTACTGAAGAGGTGATAAAATTAATCTGCTCTTCATCAAGTTCAGTATGCATCGGCAACGAAATTACGGCGTGGCTCAGTGCCTCGGTTACCGGGAAATCACCTGGCTTGTACCTATCATCGAGATAGGCTTTCTGGAGGTGGATTGGTACCGGATAGTAGATCATTGCAGGAATGTTTCTTGTTGCCAGGTGTTTCTGTAGCTCACTACGATCCAAACCGCTGATAATCAGCGTATATTGATGAAACACATGCGTCGATTTGCTATACCTTGAAGGAATCTTAAGCTTCGGATTCCCCGAAAATGCTTTGTCGTAAGCATCGGCAACCTTGCGCCGGGCAGCAGCGTATTCATCAAGATATTTAAGTTTTACCTTAAGAATGGCAGCCTGAATACTGTCGAGACGGCTGTTCACGCCAATATCATCATGATAATAACGAACCGTCATTCCGTGGTTAACGACTGAGTGCAGTTTCACCGCAAGGTTGTCGTCGTTGGTAAAAATAGCCCCGCCGTCGCCGTAGCAGCCAAGGTTTTTCGAAGGGAAAAACGAGGTGCATCCAACGTTGCCGATGGTTCCTGCTTTTTTCACTTCACCATTTGTCAACCAATACTCGGCTCCTATTGCCTGCGCAGTATCTTCTATAACGAAAAGGTTATATTTCTCAGCAATCTGCATGATAGCATCCATATCGGCACACTGTCCGAAGAGATGAACCGGAACTATGGCCTTTGTTTTGGGTGTGATGGCACGTTTAATCGCTTCAGGGTCAACATTGAAGGTATCGGGATCCACATCAACCAACACCGGGGTGAGTCCTAGTAAAGCTATCACTTCGGCAGTGGCAATAAATGTAAACGAAGGCGCAATCACCTCGTCGCCCGGTTTCAGCCCCAGCGCCATCATTGAAATTTGAAGGGCATCTGTCCCGTTGGCACAGGGTATCACATGCTTAACCCCAAGATACTTTTCAAGATCAGCCTGGAATTCCTTAACCGAAGGGCCGTTAATGAATGCCGTTGAATCGATAACCTGCTGAATGGCAGCATCTATTTCCGGTTTGATTTTTTCATACTGTGACTTGAGGTCAACCATCGCAATATTTCGCATATGAGCAGGATTAACAGGTACAATTTGGTATGACAAAGATAGCAAGATTTTCAGGTGTCCGAAAAGCTTTCAACTTGCCTGTTGAGATTGATAATCCTTATAACGGTTTTGACCTGGCAGATATTGGCTTCTGTCGGGAGAGTTTTTCACAGAAAGAATTTCATACCTTTGCCCCGCTTTTTCAGCTTTTCAGCCATGCGAAACCACCTGCCGCTTTTCCTGCTCGTTTGTTTAACGGTCATTTTCGGAAACAAGGTTACCGGGCAGGTAAATCTCAAAGATTCATGCATAGGTTTCAGCATGATTTCACCCTCATATGCCATGCATTTACCGGCATTTGACATGAAAGACAGGTTTGGAATGAGCAATGCGGTTGGCGCCACTTTTGGTTATAAAACGAAGAAAAACTGGTACTTCGGCTTCGAAGGCAATTTTCTTTTCAGCGACAAAATCAAAAACGAAGAAAGCATACTCGCCAACATCTCGACCTCCGACGGACATATCATTGATAAAGCCGGCATTTATGCCAACATCGTATTGCTTGAGCGGGGGTTTGATTTTATGGCCAAAGCCGGTAAGATCATCCCGGTTGCCGGCTCAAACCCTAATTCCGGTATCATGTTCACTGCCGGGGCTGGTTTTCTGCAGCACAAGATACGTATCGAAAACAGCGATAATGCCGCACCACAGGTTGCCGACGATTATAAGAAAGGCTACGACCATTTGTGCAACGGCCCGGCCCTTAACCAGTTTGTTGGGTATGTTCATTTCAGTAATGCCCGCAAAATCAACTACTTTGCCGGTATAGAGGCAACCGAAGCATTCACTTACTCCAGGCGTGCGTATTATTTTGCAGAGATGATACGTCCTGATGAGAAACGTTTCGATATGCTCATCGGAGTGAAAATTGGCTGGATATTCCCGCTTTATAAAAGGGTAAGCCGGGAATTCTATTATTATTGATAAAAATCCTTTAAATCATCTTTGCCTCATGATTTCTCAAATCCTGTACAGTTTAGGGATTTACTTTTACGGATCAGGCATCCGTATCGGGGCAATTTTTAACAGTAAAGCCAGGCGCTGGGTCAAAGGCCGCAAAAGGATATTTGAACGCATTTCAATAGCCATTGAAAAGGTTCAGGAAGAAAAAGGCAATCGAAAAATGGCGTGGTTCCATTGTGCATCACTGGGAGAATTTGAACAGGGACGGCCGGTGATCGAGGCATTCAGGAAACAACACCCCGATTATTTCATTTTCCTCACTTTCTTCAGCCCTTCCGGCTACGAAGTGCGCAATGCTTACACAGGCGCTGATTTTGTTTATTATCTGCCTCTCGATACACCACACAGAGCTGCCCGTTTTGTTTCAATAGTAAAGCCGGACATAGCCTTTTTTGTGAAATACGAATTTTGGTTTAACTATCTGGAAGAGTTGCAGAAACAACAAATTCCGGTATTCCTGCTGTCTGCCAATTTCCGTACAAACCAGCTGTTTTTCAAATGGTACGGTGGCTGGCCCAGGAAATTACTTGCTGCTTTTTCAACCATCTTTGTCCAGAGTGAAAACTCAAAGGAACTACTTGAATTTCTGAATATTAACAATGTGGTAGTGAGCGGTGATACCCGTTTCGACAGGGTGTCGGCAATAGCTGGCAACGCGCAGCATTTTCCCCTGGTGAGAGACTTCGCCTCGGGGCAAAAAGTAATAATTGCAGGCAGCACATGGCCCTCTGATGAAAGCATATTATTGCAATATGTTACTGAAAACCAGGAAGTAAAAATCATTATGGCTCCTCACCAGACTGATGAGGCTCATATAACTTCCATCCTTTCGAAATCAAATGGAACGGCAGTGCGCCTTTCAACGGCTAACCCATCATCAATCACGATGTTCCGCATACTGGTGATCGACACGGTGGGGATACTTCCCCATTTATATCAATATGGAACCGTGGCCTATATCGGAGGCGGATTCGGCGTCGGTATCCATAACATACTCGAAGCTGCCACATTCGGGCTTCCTGTCTTTTTCGGGCCCAATTATCACAAATTCAATGAGGCTTCTGACCTCGTGAAGCTTAAGGGCGCGTTCCCGATTGATAACTTTCAGAAATTCAGTGAGAAGATAACGCTGCTGCTCACCCGGCCAATACAGTTAAAAGCCGCATCGGCAATTTGCCGCAAATACGTTGAAGATAAGAGAGGTGCCACAGCAATCGTGCTGGAAAGTATCAGGCACTTCGTTTCCTGAAAAGCCGCTGAATTTAAAATTCTTAGGCGGGAGTAGGGAGAAATTCAAACTGCTGGTTGCGGAACTGCGGCGTGAAACCCGCTTCGCTTATGGCCTGTTGTATGCCTGCTTTATCAAACTTATAGCTGGCCCCGGCTACCGAAACCACGTTTTCCTCAATCATGATCGAGCCGAAGTCATTGGCACCGGCATGAAGACAAAGCTGTCCGGCATCTTTACCTACGGTGAGCCACGACGCCTGTATGTTTGGGATATTCGGCAACATAAGCCTGCTTATGGCAACCGTCCTGACATACTCCTCCTGTGAAACTGAATTTCGGATGTTATATCGCTTGTTGAGTACCGTATTTTCGTCCTGAAACGGCCAGGGGATAAATGAGATGAATCCCACGGTTCCTGAAGGTTTTTCACTCTGCACATCTCTCACGGAAATCATATGCTGTATGCGTTCAACAGGCGTTTCTATATGCCCGAACATCATGGTTGCCGATGTAGTTAATCCCAGTTTGTGAGCTTCGCGCATCACATCGAGCCATTGGCCGGCAGTACATTTATTGCGTGAAACCTCGCTGCGCACCCTGTCGGAAAGAATTTCGGCACCGGCACCGGGGAGGCTGTCGAGCCCTGCTGCTATAAGTTGTTCCAGTACATCATGGTAACTCAGTCCATCCAGTTGGGCAATGTGGACTACTTCAGGCGGACCGAGGGCATGAAGTTTAAGCTTGGGATAGAGGTTTTTCAGGTTTCTGAACAAATCCTTGTAAAATTCAATGCCAAGTTGAGGGTGCATCCCACCCTGCAACAACAGTTGATCCCCGCCAAGGGCAAATAACTCGTCAATTTTCCTGCAGTATTCTTCGGTAGTGGTGATGTAAGCTTCACGGTGATTGATGCCCCGGTAAAAATTACAGAACCTGCAGCCCGAAACGCAAATATTGGTGTAGTTGACATTACGGTCGATTATCCACGTAACCTTGTCTCCCGGATGAAGTTTTTTCCGCCTCTCGCTGGCAGCAAAAATCAATTGTGAAGTAGAAGCTTCGGCATAAAGCCTGACACCTTCCTCCAGCGAAAGAAACTCCCCATTCAGGGCTTTGATCAGCAATTTATCAAGATTGTCCATCTCAGCGCAAAAGTACACTTTTACCATTTACCGGCTTTAAAACAACCAATTTGCAGCAGTATTGTTACATTTGTGAGTACAAAATATCCCATCATGTTACCTTCTATCTCTTTAAGTAAGCGACTATCAACCACTGAAAACATTGTTTTCCTGCTGAACTCGGTCAATGATATTCCCCGTGACCTGTTTACCGGCCCCGAAATCACCTACCTGAGAGCAAAGCTGAAAGACAAGAATAAAGATGTAATTCCCATAAACAGGCTTGGCAAATGGTTTTTTGTCATCCGCATGGACAAGGGCAAAACGACAGTCAAAAAACTGGAGAAATTCAGGAAAACCGGTGACAGTCTGCTTGGCGCGATCAATGATAACAAGTTATCTGCTGTTTCAATTTTTGACCTTAGCGGCAAACCGGCTGAAACGCTGGCGCTGGCCGAAGGCTTGGTACTTGGAAATTACAGGTTTCTTAAATATTTAAAAGACGCTGCAGAAAAAGAACCATCCCTGAAATCAGTTGAGATCATATCGAAACAAATTAAAAATGAGGCTGTTGAGAGGCTAAATATTGTTTGTGAAGCCGTTTATCGCTGCAGGTCGCTGGTAAATGAGCCGCTATCGTCACTCAACGCCGAAAAGCTCGCCAGCGAATTCACAGAGATGGGAGAGCAATCTGGTGTTAAAGTCGAAGTATTTACAAAAAACCGCATCGAAGCCATGCGGATGGGAGGTTTGCTGGCCGTAAACCGCGGCAGTATTGACCCTCCCACATTCACCATCATGGAGTACAAGCCTGAAAAGCCGGTAAACAAGCAACCGGTTGTCTTTGTTGGGAAAGGAGTTGTTTATGACACCGGTGGCCTGAGCCTGAAACCTTCAACTTCGATGGACACCATGAAAAGCGACATGGCCGGTGCTGCTGCTGTGGCAACTGCTATTTATGCCATTGCAAAAGCAAAACTGCCGATACATGTTATCTCCCTTGTTCCGGCCACTGATAACCGTCCTGACGGCAACGCCACTGTACCCGGCGACATAATTACCATGATGGATGGCACAACCGTGGAGGTGATGAATACCGATGCCGAAGGCCGGCTGATCCTTGCTGATGCGCTCACTTATGCAAAAAATTATAACCCTATGCTTGTCATCGACCTGGCCACGCTCACAGGCGCAGCCGTTGCAGCCCTGGGAACTATCGGTATTGCAGGCATGCATGCAAAAGCCGGCAAATATTTTGATTTACTGCACGAAAGTGGCACTCAGGTTCATGAACGGATAGCCGAATTTCCAATGTGGGACGATTATAGCGACTTGATTAAATCAGACATTGCCGACCTCAAAAACATAGGTGGCCGTTATGCCGGAACCATCACCGCGGCCAAATTCCTGCAGCATTTTACAAGTTATCCCTGGATACATCTGGATATTGCCGGGCCGTCGTTTCTTGACAAAAAAGACTCCTACCGCAGCGCCGGAGGTACAGGAACCGGAGTAAGATTACTGTTCAACATGGCGGCGATACTCTCTGAAAGGTCATAATGAAGCAATATATAGAATAACTTATTGTATAAACGTTCCTTGCTAATCGAAATTTTCGCCTATTGTAATAAAAATGACCATTTAACTTTTACCATCAAATAATCATTATATCTTTGCCACCGTTATGAATATTAATTCTAATCGTAAAACGATGAAACGCTTTACCCTGCTTTTTACAATTGCTGCAGCAATAGTGGTACTTTCAGTCAACACAGGCTGTAACAAAGAAGACGAGCCCATATTACCAACCATTAAACTTAACCAGACTGATGGATATATTTCGGGTGATATTGAGGCAGCCTATGCCGATACGCTCCGGTTCGGCATTACCATAGATTACAATGGAACTGATAATCTTGTAAAATTTCAACTTGAGCGCGACAGTGAGTTACTGGTAGATTCAACCATCAACACTACGCAGTTTATTTTTGAGTATTCAGGTTTAAAGAACGTGAACGATAAAGAAGTCTGGAAGTTCATAACAACGGATTTCGCAGGCAATACTGTGACCGATTCCGTTACCATTACCGGGGCTTTTGGCGAAATTAGCGCCTTCTCTTCAATCATTGTTGGTGCACAAAATAATACATCGGTGCCTGGCTTTGCTTCATTCTCGAATAACCTTGTTACTTTGTACTCAATAGCTGATGCCTTCAATCACCAGGCTGATATTGACCTCTTCTGCTTTTATGAAAACACTACCAGCCATGTAAACCTGATGACACTTGCGGCACCCGGATCAAACATCACCGGCATTTTTGGCGGAGATTATGATCCTTCAAACTATACTACCAAGAATGTTACTTACTTCTCAAAAACAACGCTAACTGCCGCTGAATTTGATGCTGTAAGCAACGATGCGGTTATTCTGGCTTCCTTTGATCCTAACAACAAATTCAAAAAAGCAAAACTATTAACTGCAGGCGAAGTATATGCAATTAAACTACAGTCAGGTAAATATGGCTTGTTAAAAATAGCTGCTGTAACCGGGACTGAAGACGGAACCCTTGAATTTGCCGCTAAAATTCAGAAATGAAAGTGATGAAAGCCCGTTTCCGGCTTAATAAGATCAAGCCACATTACTGCATCAGCGGACTGTGGCTTGTTTTATCTCTTTGCTTTATATCAGGAGCATTTTTATCGTGTACGAAAGAAGCTCCCGTTTCGGAAACATTCCTTATTCTTAAAACTGGCACGGGATATGTTACTGCTGGTGACCAGATACCGCCAGGAGGCGCAATAAAGATCGGAGTCATGGCTTCAGGAACTGGAGTTCCCCTCACCTATATTCGTATTGACCGTATCATTGATTCCGATACGACGGTGCAGTATGACCGAGGCATATTTATCGGTAGTGAAGGGCTCGACATTGACCTGAGTTTCAGCAAATCGATCGCGCAGGAAGAGATATGGAAAGTAACTGTGATGAATGCTGACAGGGTATCAGCAGTAAAAACCCTTAAAATATATAAATCCGAAGGATCTGCTTATGGAGCAATAAACTACTTTCCCGGCATCATTATTGGCCTGCAAAACAATACTGCCACTAACCAGTACCTGGATCTCGATAATGGTCTGGTTTACAACCATTCTTCGGTGACTGGCCATGAAACTGAAATTGATCTGCTCGCGTACTTTTATCTTACTTCCGGCTTGCCCTCTCCTACTTTTACCTGTCCGGGTTATACCGCAACAGTTGCATACTATCCCTTGCTGCTTAACTGGCTGGTGAAAAATTCTACATTGTTTGATTATTACTCTGTTGATAATAATCTTGTTGCACAGGAAGCATTTGATGCTGCTGAAAACGACAGCTTGCTGGTTGCAGCTTACCAGAGTTCAAAAGTGAGCGGCAACTGTAAGTTTTGTTACACAGGGAAAATTGTTCCTTTTAAAACACAGGCCGGAAAATATGGCCTTATAAAAGTACTTCGTGCTGATACTTCGAATGAAGGAACCATTGAAATGTCTGTTAAAATTCAGAAATAATGCTCAGGACCAGCTCTTTAAAGAGAATCATCCTTCTTTTGGTCATGACATTTTCACTGATCAGGGTCAATACCAATGCACAGTCTTGCATTTCAGGGTGCATCAAGGATAGTATTAACCAGTCAGCTGTCTCAGGAGCAACTATCAGCATCAAAGGGCTCAGAGGAACCACTTCAGATCAGAACGGAAATTTCACGCTGTGCAACCTTCCGGCTGACTCGGTTACAATAACCATCAGTCATCTGGCGTATCAAAAAACCATCGTCAGAGCACAGTTGAAGGCTGGTGAGAATGTTTTACCGGATGTCTTTCTCAGACCGGCGACTGTTGACATCGATGAAGTTGTCATAACAGCCACACGCACCGATAACAGAATCATAGATGCGCCCGGCCGTGTAAACATGTTGACTTTAAAACACATTGAATCCATACCTGTTCATACTATTGATGAAGTTCTTCAGTACACTCCGGGCATTAACTACAATCGTTCATTCGGAATTTTCAGCACCAAAGCCACGGTTACCATGAGAGGACTCAGCGGAAAAGAACAGGCAAGGGTGCTTGTTTTGCTCGACGGGATTCCCCTGAACAAATCCGATGGTGGCACTGTCGACTGGAACATGATTGATATCAGTACTGTACAGAAACTGGAAGTAATAAAAGGAGCCGGTTCGGCACTCTACGGCGGAAATGCCATGGGCGGTATTATCAACATCGTGACCCGCCGTCCCGGCGAAAAACTGTCAGTAAGCGCTTCACTCGAATATGGTACATACAATACTGCTGGTGGCAGAGTTAACGTCGGAAAATCATCAAAACTCAACAAACAGGGGCTTTCTTATTTCTGGAATACAAATCTGTTCCTAAAAAAGAGTGATGGTTATATCACTCAATCACAAATAGATATGTTGGCCAATCCGTACATTGTAAAATCGAATCTGAGAGAGGCAGGTGCTATGGTCAAATCAGGTATAGAGTGGAAAGGCAATCACAGATTGGAAGCATTGTTTAATTATTACAACGACAATCGTGGCACCGGCGAAAAAGTATATCAGCCAAACGGCAACGCGACCGACCATGATTCTTATGGTGTTACGCTGAATTATTCGGGCCAACAAAGGGAGATAGCCTTTCGCTCATCGTTATATATGCTCACCGAAAACTATAAAAAGGTCAACGAATATCTGAAGGATGATTATACCTGGTATAACGTGTTGTCGGTTAGGCGTGATATGGGCTGGATTGGAACTGCATCGGTTAAAGCCTGGAATTTGCATCATATCACCTCAGGCCTGGAAATGAAGCACGGCAGTGTGAATGCCTATGATGAATATTACACATCGACCGATATAGTTTACAACGAAGGTAAGATTCTTACAGCATCAATGTTTACTCAGGATGAAATCACTTTTCCCGGTGATAAGATCAAAATCACAGCCGGATTAAGATATGATATCGTTCGGTTTTATGATGGATCGTTCCGCATTGAGTCACCCACTTCTGAAACGTGGTTTATGAGCGGGTACCAGGTTCCCGATATGGCAAGGCAGACCTGGTCAGCGTTGAGCCCGAGGATCTCTGCTCAATATAAATGGAAGCCTTACTCGCGTGTTTATCTGCAGGTATCCAGGGGATTCAGAGCATCGGCACTTGAAGACCTTTGCCGCTCGGGAAGAATAAAAGGCGGCTTCAAAATTGCAAATCCTGCTCTAAAACCCGAATACCTTACAAACTTTGAATCCGGCATTGATGTGCTGGCATTTAATAAATTGAATATCTCTGCATCAGTCTATTATTCAACCGGAAAGGACTTTCAATATTATATTACCAATGGAGAAAGCATCGATATGGGTTTTGGCGAGCGTCCAATCATGCTAAGGTCAAATATCAGCAAGGTAAAAATATACGGTTCTGAAACAGAACTGCGATACAGCTTTAGCGATAACCTGACGGTTTCAACGAATTACACATTTACTCATTCAGTAATTGGTAGCTACAAAAAGCTTACTGTTACCGATACGGTTGATATTTCAGGGAATTACCTCACAGATGTGCCTGCGCACATGGCCAACATAGGTATAACCTGGAAGAATAAATACCTGAACTCTTCTTTATCAGCACATTATACCGGCACCCAATACATAAATGACCAGAATAGTTATGATGAAATTGTCGGTTCCAACCAATACCCGGCTTACCTGACTATCGACCTGCGATTATGGAAAGAGTTTTTGTCGCACTACACAGCAAGTCTAAACATTCAGAACCTGACAGATAAAAAGTATTACGACAGCAAGTATGCCGTATGCCCGGGTCGGTTTATTACTGCTGAAATTCAAATAAAATTCTGATAAATAATGAATTATAACATGAGACATTCATTGCTTCTGATACTATTTTTCCTGCTTGTGTCATTGACAGGATCAAGCCAAACAAATGACTTTTATGATGATGCTGAGACACATGACCTTTCATCTCCTGTTCTTTACATCGACGGTGAAGTTGCTAATCCTGGCAAAGTAGACTTCTCAAAGTTGCCATTACGCTCAGTTATAGTAAAGGAAGACTTGCTGAAAGAGGGCAAAGATCAATTCATCGGAGCTTACAGGTACGAAGGGTATTCTCTTTACGACATCCTGAATAACAGCATACTTCAGAAGAAAAACGAAACCGAATTCCCTCCGATCATCGACCTGTATGTTGAAATTGAAAACACAGCAGGAGAGAAAGCAATATTTAGCTGGGGGGAGATTTACTACCCAATTCACCGGCATGAAATAATCATTGCATCAAAAGTTACCAGGATCGTTCCTTCCAAAACCAAAGATCTTTGGGATCTGCCGTCAGATAATAAGGTGGTGGCTGCCAGCGACCTGCTCACTGAACGCAACATCAGTAACCCTGTAAGAATCACTGTCAGATCGTACGAGGGTAAATTCAATATTATTAAGGGCATGAGTCCGATGTTTTCCGAAAGTTTTACAATTTTCAATGGAAACTCGCGCATCGAAACAATGAGCAAGTTACCAGATCCTATGAATACATACCGTTTCCCTGCTGTTTTTTATGGCAGGGGGAGGGGAATCCATGGTACAGCACCATTTGATGGAGTAATGCTGAAGCAACTGCTTGAAAAACACTTTGCGGTATCACGTGAGAATATACAGAAGGGATTCTTTGTTATCAATGGCAAGGATGGCTATCATGGTGTATTTACATATAGCGAAATATTAAACCGTAACGACCAGGCTGAATTTCTGCTGGTTCCATTGCCGGCGAACCAGGATGGTGGTGCTTTCAGGATATTTGCTGCAGCGGATTTTTTCTCAGACAGAGCAATCAACAGTGTTGAAAGTATAAAATTTGAATTACTAAAATAGGTGGCACTGTATCTGAATGACCTCTTCCTGAAGCAGTTGGGATATTTACTGGTCGTTCACGGTTAAATCTTACCTGTTTTTATTGATTGGTATTACATTGTGCGGCAGATTGCTGCTTCTTAATGCGAATCTTCCTTGCTATCCTTCAAAAACGTATATTTGCCTTTTACAAAATTTCTGGGCATGATACGCACTCCCGAAAACGAAAACCGCATAGTTGTTGGTATTACACATGGCGATATAAACAGCATTTCGTACGAAGTAATCATAAAGACTTTCCTCGACACCCGGATTACTGAACTCTTCACCCCGGTTGTTTATGGATTGTCGAAAGCCGCTTCCTATCACAGAAAAACACTGAACATCCCCGATTTCAGCTTCAATGTGATCCGTCATGCCGACCAGGCCAATCCCAAACGTCCTAACCTTGTAAACCTGCATGACCAGGAAGTAAAAATTGACCTTGGCATCTCATCACAGGCTGCTGGCGAAATGGCCATTCAATCGCTTAACGCCGCTATCGACGACCTGAAAAAAGGTCATATTGATGTTCTGGTTACAGCGCCGGTCAATAAAAACAATGTTGCCCAGTATCTGAATGCCCCGTTTACAGGGCACACTGAGTACCTGGCTTCCAAATTTGACACAGCCGATCCGCTCATGCTTATGGTGTATGACAAGCTACGCATTGGTGTTGCAACCAGCCATATTGCCCTGTCAAAAGTTCCTCAGAAGATAACTACAGAACTTGTTATCAATAAGATACAGAAGATGGAAGCTTCGCTGAAACGTGATTTTGCCATCAGCAAGCCAAGGATAGCGGTGTTGGGATTGAATCCTCATGCCGGGGATGGCGGCCTTCTGGGTAACGAAGAACAAACAGTTATCCTACCGGCCATAGAAAAGGTATATTCAAAAGGAACGCTTGCATTTGGCCCTTACCCTGCTGATGGATTCTTTGCTGCCGACGCTTTCCGTTCATTCGACGGAATTCTGGCCATGTATCATGACCAGGGACTGATCCCGTTCAAAGCCCTTGCCGCCGGCGAAGGAGTCAATTTTACAGCAGGAATGCCCTTTATACGCACCTCTCCCGCCCACGGAACTGCTTATGACATTGCGGGTAAAGACATTGCATCTCCCGACTCGATGCGTGCCGCCATTTACCTGGCCTGTGACATTTTCAACAACCGCCGGATGTGGGAAGAACTGAACCAGAATCCTCTGCCCATTACCCAATTCGAAAAGGAAAACTAGAGATTTCTTGTCGCAATTAATCTTTCTCTGTTTGGTAAATCATTTATCTACAGTACGTTGCTGAATAACTCTTTATGATAGCACGAACACAATATTCATTTAATGAGATCGCCCTGATTTTAAAAGGGACTATTCTAAACCAGGCTGACAGCAATTTAATCATCAGGGATTTGCTTATCGACAGCCGCCGGCTTATCATACCCGAAGGCACACTTTTCTTTGCACTTTCGAGTAAGCGCAACGATGGCCACAAATACATCAGTGAATTATACGAGCGAGGTGTCAGAAATTTTGTTGTACAACGTAAACCTGATAACCCTTCCGACTACCCGGAAGCAAATATCATACTGGTAAAGAACACGTTGCGGGCCTTGCAGGCATTGGCTGCCGAACACCGCAGGCAATTTGACATTCCGGTTATCGGCATCACCGGCAGCAATGGCAAAACCATCGTAAAAGAATGGCTTTACCAGCTGATGTCGGAGGATAAAAACATAGTTCGCAGCCCGAAAAGCTTTAATTCTCAGATTGGTGTGCCGCTTTCGGTGTGGCTCATGAACGAGACTCACGAAATGGCCATTTTTGAGGCCGGAATCTCGGAACCTGACGAAATGGAACATCTTCAGGCAGTTATTCAGCCAACGATCGGGATTTTCACCAACATAGGCCATGCCCATGACGAGAATTTCATCAACAGGTTACAGAAGGTTGGTGAGAAACTCAACCTTTTTACCCGCGTTGAAACATTGATTTACTGCCGTGATCAGAAAGAACTTCATGAAGGCATCGTGAAGACCGGACTGCTGCGAAAGATTAATGCGCTAACCTGGAGCCGCCACGAATCCGCCGACTTAACCATAAAAGAGTGCGACCACAATCATCACAGCACAGTCATTACAGCTAAATACAAGGATCAGGAGCTATCGATAACCATCCCTTTTACTGATGAAGCGTCGGCCGAGAATGCCATTCACTGCTGGGCGGCTATGCTCTATCTCGGATACGACAACGAATTGATTGCCAGGAGAATGAAGACTCTCCAGCCTGTTGCCATGCGCCTCGAAATGAAGGAAGGCATTAACAACTGCACCATCATCAACGACAGCTACAGCAGCGATATTGATTCTCTTGCCATAGCGCTTGATTTCCTGAACCAGCAAAAGCAGCACAAGAAAAAAACGATAATTCTTTCCGACATCCTGCAAAGCGGCCGCAGCGATAGTTACCTGTACAACGAGATCGGTGAGCTGCTTGCTGCAAAAAATGTTGACCAGATCATCGGCATCGGGAAAGCCATCAGCAAACAAAGCAGCAGTTTCGGAATGAAGAAATTGTTTTTCAAAGACACTGATGATTTTCTCAACTCATTTTCATTCTCCTCGTTTTCAAACGAATGCATTCTTGTTAAGGGTGCCAGAGTTTTCGAGTTTGAACGCATCATTGATTTGCTTCAGCAAAAAACGCATGAAACAATCCTTGAAATTGACCTGAATGCGTTGGTTCACAATCTCAATTATTACAGGTCGAAGCTCAGGCCGGGCGTCAAACTGATGGCCATGGTCAAGGCTTTTTCCTATGGAAGCGGCAGTTTTGAAATTGCCAACATGCTTCAGTTCCACCAGGTTGATTATCTGACAGTTGCTTATGCTGACGAAGGTGTTGAACTTCGCAAAGCCGGAATTACATTGCCGATCATGGTGATGAATCCCGATGAGCAGGGATTTGATTCCATGTTTAAATACAACCTGGAGCCTGAGGTTTACAGCATGCGCATCCTGAAAATGCTCAACAATGCGATTCTTCAGCATAACCCGGCTCCCGGGCCGGTGGGTATTCACCTCAAGATTGATACTGGCATGCACCGCCTTGGTTTTGATCCTTCCGAAACTGATGAACTCATAAAAACCCTGGTTGATAGTCCGCATCTGAAAGTGTGTTCCGTTTTCTCGCATCTCGCCGGCAGCGATGATCCTTCTCTTGATGAATTTACAGCTTACCAGGTTGGTATTCTGACAGATACGAGTGAAAAAATACGACAGGCTTTCGATTATCCCATTCTCCGGCATATTGCCAACACAGCCGGGATCACCCGTTTCCCGGAGGCGCAGTTTGATATGGTTCGCCTTGGCATCGGGCTCTACGGAATCTCACCAATACCGGAAGAACAGGTTAACCTGCAAACAGTCAGCACTTTAAAAACTGTTGTTTCACAAATAAAGCGTGTACCAGCCAACGATACAGTCGGATATAACCGAAGATGGACTGCCCGTGAAGACACAATCATAGGAATCCTGCCCATTGGCTACGCTGACGGGCTTAGCCGCAGGCTCGGCAACGGTAAGGGCCAGCTGATGGTAAACGGCAATATTGTTCCCATTGTTGGCAATGTATGCATGGATATGTGCATGATAAACATCACAGGACTCAATGTTTCGGAAGGCGACGAAGTAATTGTTTTCGGTAAGGAGATGCCAATCACCGATCTGGCTGAAGCGATGGACACTATTCCCTACGAGTTGCTTACAGGAATTTCAAGAAGAGTAAAAAGAATCTACTTTGAAGAATAATGCCGTGAAACAATGAAAGAGCCTTTTGAATCTGCCACCAGCAAAGGTTTATCGTCTCCTTCGTTCATCGCGTTTTTTGTTCTTCTCCTGTCAATCATTTTTTTCAGGTCACTGTATCCCCCGGCCAATATCCTTTCATGGGATGTGTTCGGGTATTATTTGTATCTGCCGGCAAGGTTCATTTATCATGACATTGGCCTGCACAATATTGACTGGGTGAAGCATATCGCTGAACAATACCAGACAACATCTACTCTTTACCAGGTTGTTCCTTCACCTGAAGGTGGATTTGTCATCAAATACAGTGCCGGTATGGCATTGCTGAATGCGCCGGCATTCATACTTGCACATGTGCTTGCCGGGCCACTTGGATTTGCCGCCGACGGCTTTTCACTTCCATATCAATATGCATGGACTATCACTGCGCTTTTCATCACCGGGGCAGGGCTCTGGTTTACCAGGAAAATCCTGCTGGAATTCTTCAATGAAACGCTCACATGTATTCTGATGGTCGTTATCGTGCTGGCAACCAACTATTTTCAACTTACCGCATTTGACGGCTACCTCACCCATAATTACACCTATACATTTTGCGCGATCATCACCTGGTTCACGATACGCTGGCACCGCTCGCCCGGTTATTACTCTTCCATTATGCTTGGCCTCTCATCCGGATTAATCGTGCTAATCAGGCCTTCAGAACTTGTTTGCCTTTTTATTCCGCTTCTTTGGAATGTTTACTCATGGAATAGCCTGAAGGAGAAAGCGCGGCTGATTGCCAACAATCCTAAATTCCTCATAATTATCATTATCGGTTTTATTGCTGCCGGGTTACCTCAACTGCTCTACTGGAAACATACCACAGGTCATTACATTTTTTATAGTTATGTGAATGCTGGCGAAGGATTCGATTTCCTCAACCCTTACACATGGCAGGTGCTATTCAGTTACCGGAAAGGATGGTTCGTTTATACCCCGGTTATGATACTGGCAATTCCGGGATTCATAAGCCTTTACAGGAAAAACAAAGCCTTATTTCCTACCATTATCATATATTTCATAGTGAATCTTTTTGTGGTGAGCAGTTGGACCTGCTGGTGGTATGCAGGCGGAAGTTACAGCCAGCGCGCTTTGCTCACCTCATATATTCTCCTGGCGTTGCCTGTGGGTTACTTCATTGAGGAAATGTTCAGCCGAAAGCTCACCCGGATTCTGATAATTACAGTCTTGGTCATTTTTACCACACTCAATATTTTCCAGACGTGGCAATGGGTGCATGGAGTCATCAACCCTACAAGGATGACAAAGGCTTACTATTGGAAGGTTTTTGGCCGGACAAAAATTCCTGAAGGCGCTTCAAACCTGTTGTTGGTAGAAAGGTCAGATAACGAGGTACTTGCAAACCCGGAGAATTACGAATCCAGAGTTCTAGCATTCCATGATTATGAGCCTAATCATGAGCCGAAAGGAAATTATTGCGGAGACACTGTTTATTCAGGCCATTGTGCCATGCAACTTGATTCGGCAAAGAGGTTCACTCCTGCCATAGAGGCTTCTTTCAGTGAAATTACAACATCTGATCATGCATGGTTACGTATAAGCGCCGAGGTTTTCCCAATATTTGATCCGGCAGTAAATCCTGCTTCGCTGGTTGCAACTTTTGAACATGAGGGCGAAGCATACAAATACAAGGCCGAAGGTATTGAACTGGAGAAATACTCAGTTAAAACCGGAGTGTGGAATAAAGTACAGTTTGATTACCTCACACCGGAAGTAAG
>DAONEL010000001.1:31591-32805 GCA_035403045.1 Bacteroidales bacterium | reverse complement strand
GATATCTTTCCGATTTTACGATTCCCATTTTATTGAAGAGGTGCAGCAATGAAGTTCCAATCACTCCAAAGGCATAAATTGTACTTCTTTTCAGGTTGATAGATGAAGCGTCGTCGAAATATTTTGTCGGGCAGGTGATTTCGGCCACTTCAAAACCGGCATAAAAAATCTGCGACAGCATCTGGTTATCGAATACAAAATCATCGCTGTTAGCATGATAATCAATGGCTTGCAGCACTTCACGTGAAAAGGCGCGGTAACCGGTATGATATTCAGAAAGTTTCTGATTTATCAGTAAATTCTGAATCAACGTAAGCCCACGGTTTGCAATGTACTTTATGAGCGGCATACCACCTTTCAAAGCTCCTTTACCTAAAATGCGAGAGCCAAGCACCACAGGGTACACACCTTCGGCAATCAGGTAAGCCATTGAATGAATAAGTTTTGGCGTATATTGATAATCAGGGTGAAGCATGATCACAATGTCGCCGCCAAGTTCAAGGGCTTTGTCATAACATGATTTCTGGTTACCACCGTAGCCTTTGTTTTTTTCATGTACAACAATGTGCTTGATACCAATCTTATGCGCTTTTTCAACCGTGTTGTCGCGGCTGAGGTCGTCAACCAGCACCACATCATCCACAATATCGAAAGGAATCTCGTTGTAAGTCTGTTCGAGCGTTTGTTCAGCATTGTAAGCTGGTAATACAATGATGAGTTTCTTACCCTGTATCATTTTCGTCAATTTGTCAATTATCTGCCGGAAGCAGGTCAATGGTATTTCATTTTCTCCGGATAATGCTGAGATCGTCGAAATAAACTGTTTCGCCGCTATCGTTCCAGAGGTAAACTTTAAGTGTATTTCCTTTATAATCAGGAGGGATAGTAATGTTAAGCATGACCTGTTCCCAACCATTGCCATCCACTTTCAGGTGATTGGCTGATTGCTGATAAAAGCCGCCGCTCACCGGCGAGCAGGCGACAATGAATGCTTTGGAGCCTCCGCCCTTTCTCCATGCTGAAATGCTGTATTGCTGTCCCGGAGTTACGCTGTCAACATAATGCTCCATGGCATAAATGTTTTCACCGGAGAGTTTTACCGATTGCTTACCTGAACGCGGAGCATCACCGGTCTCATTCCATGAATTTCGCCACTTCCTGCCGTTTTGTATAAAAAACTGTTTATCTGTACTTAGCGTGTCGGCATTGCACTC
>DAONEL010000001.1:17524-31491 GCA_035403045.1 Bacteroidales bacterium | reverse complement strand
TTGCTGAAGCACAGGCAGGTTGTATTGCCTCGAATAAACACTTCCCCAGCGCAGAGCAGAGTAAAGATTGATAGAAGTTGGGTAATAATACGCCTTTACATAACCCGGATAATCGTGCTCAACCTGGGCCATCACCTTTGTATATTCCTCATTTGTAATTACATAGCCATGATCAGCCTCCTGCAGATAAGGTACGTTCAGAAATGAGCCCAAAACAAGCAACGAAAAAACAATCACAGGAAACTTGTCGGCAACATCAGCTTTTAATCCGGCATCCTCTTTCCTGAAATAGAGGAGTGAAAAAACAAATACAGCGCCTATCAGGCTATTATCAGGAATTAGATAATGATTGGCATGATAATGTTTCGCCACCATCAGAATTCCTAATACCTGGGCAGCGAGCAGGGCAAGTATTATTCTAATCTCATAATTATTCTTAATCTGTGACCTGAAATCTCCTTTCAGAAACATCAGGAACAGGAAGATAGCGGCTGCAACGATAACCAAAACCATGGCCAGGTTGTTTTCAACGATGGAGCCGAGTGCGCTGATATATTGCAAAGGGTCAATGATTCCGGTCCCGCCCTGGCCGTAAGTGCCGGTATGGGTCGATAACCCGAGGAACCATTTGGCCATATGCGGATATTGCGGTATGGCCGGAGCCGTAAAAAGGATAAAAGCCGGGACAAGGGCGGCTATGTAAATCCATTTAAGCCTCCAGCCTTCAAGCAGGATGAACGGGACAACAACAAGCGGGATAAAGGTGGCCTTAGTGGCAAGGCCAAAACCAACTACAGCTCCAAAAATCCATGGATACCAGCGGTTCTGCTTGTTTTTACTGCAATAATAAATAACCAGTATAATGATGAGGGCCATTACCGTGAAAATCAGCACCGGTTCGGGTGAGACTTTCGTCCATGCATGTTCAATCAGGTTGGATGACAAAAATGGTGTCACCTGGAGAATGAAGCTAAGCCAGAGATTTTTTAGAAGCCTGTAAACCACTATTCCCATGAAAAGCATCATCAACGCATTGATAATCACTGAAATTCTCCGCTCCAGTTCCACATAATAATCAGGATTGCTGAGAACGGCTTTTTGAAGTTCTGCTTTTTCGGAAAAGTTCAGAAAATGAGCCACCCTGAGTACAACGGCACTATACATCTGCACCGGCGTTCCGGGGTTATCAGTATGTCCTACCGATTTCAGGTTTGCAATATTAATGCCGTTGAGCAGGTATGCATATTCGGGGTCACCGCTGAACCATGTCCTGTGAAAATTCAGGCCGGTCACCAGGAAAATCGCAGGCAGGACGAGGAGCGCAAGAATAAGCAGTGACTTCTTCATTGATCTGTGGAATTGGAATAAATCCTGAACTGGAAATCAAGGAGTTCCTTTAATATTTTCAGTTCGTTTTCAGGCGCAAAGATGAGAAAAAAGCGGTGAACAGAAAAATCAAAGTACCGGGCCACTATTCCCAGCTTTCTGGTCAATGCCAGTGACCAGTTTCCAGATGCTCAGAGAATCTTCCTTAACCAGTTTCAACGACACAGGCTTTAATATCCAGAAAACTGTACCGATAATTGCGCCCCAGAGGAAAAATGCCAGGAATTGAAGCAATGAAAATGACAATGCCATTTCGGAAGATATCCCGTATTGTGAAAGCAGAATGACCAGGCTGGCTTCGCGTGTGCCAAAACCTGCAATCGAAATCGGAATAATGGTCACCAGGCTCATGATACCCAGTATAAATGCCACATCAATGAACGATAAATTAATCTCAAGTGATTCAAAAATCCAGCCGGCCGTGATAAAATAAACAACATAAGCAAACAGGGTAATCAACCAGCAGAAAACGGATCGCTTATTGATAATCAAGAACCACGTATCTCGCAGAAAATGAAGAATATGAAATCGGCCGAACATCTTCATTTTTATCATTTTATTGAATATAAACCATGCAGATGCATAGAGGAAAACGAAGGCCGCCAACACAATCAGGCCGTAAGTATAACCTGGCAAACTGCCCAGGGCTTTTATATAAAAAAGAACTCCAGATGTACCCAGGATAAATAAGGTCGTCAGGTCAAAAATACGATCGGCCACAACCGTTTTGAAGGCATCGTAAAACTTAACCGGGACATCTTCACGGACATAATATAGGCGGGCAATTTCTCCGATGCGGCCAGGAGTCACTATTCCAATTGTGAACGAAGCCAGGTAAGCGCTCAACGCTTTAAAAGGATGATAATCAACGCCCTCGCCCTGAAGAAGAAGCTTCCACCTGAAACTTTTCACGGCCAGTATTATCACTACTCCAAAGAGCGATAGCAGAAAATACAAAGGATTTAGTGACGATATCACCTTCACAAATTCACTGGTACTGAACCGTATGCGCGAAAAAAGGAAGGCCAGGATCAGGACTGTTCCGGCTATTTTGATTATCCACGAGACTGCTTTTCGGCTCATCAGCTTAGGTCGGTTCGTTTAATCCTGTAAGTCGATTTTTTCCATATTTTCCTTGACTTCTCAAAGATCTTTCCCAGGAAAGCCGGGGGGATTTTCTCTACAATCCAACGGGCCGGCGGTGTTCCGAGCACAAGGAAAAGCGGAGTAATAATCATCTCCATGAGGTAACGGCTCAGCGGAAATCCTTTGAGTTCGTAGCCATAATCAGGGACAGGCAAGCCAATCATTCGCCTGAACTTCATCCTGATGAAAGCACCGCGTTTCTTCAGGTCGTAACCATGAGAATGCATAGTAATCGCCTCATTCTCATCAATATGCTGAAGGCTCAGATAGCCTTCGGATAACATTTTTTCCAGTATTTCCTGCCCCTTTTTGCTCCTTGAAATAACCATCGAAAACCCTTTGCCCCTTTCTTCATACACCGGTGCCCAGGCGTCCCCACCCGAAACATCGGTGAACTCATTACTCAGGTCGGTGCACAAAAGGCTGTTTTTTAATATGTGAAAGGGAATCAGGTAATTAGCATGAAATTTTGGCAACTGAATTATTCTGCCATTCTTCATCTCGATGCGCATGTTACCGGGCCATTCGCCATACCTGAACCATAGCTTGGAAATATTATGGTAATCCTTTTCACCATAAGACCGCAGAAAGCTTTTTATCGACGAAAAGTGGAGTGTATTGCCGTAGAATGGTCCGAAAATATAATGGATATTGCGTACAGAAGGATCGTTCATCGCCTGTAACTTCCTGATAGCCTGCACCTGGCCGGGCAACCCGACATAGGCCAGTCTCCCCTGAAAGGTTTCAATCAGAGGCAGAATTTCGTTCACCGAAGTTATAATGTATTTGCTCTGAGCAGCCCTTATAATATCTTCAGCGGTGGTTGCGATGAAAGATTTGGCCAGCCAGGGTTCGCTCTCAGACATGGCCGTTACAACAGCCCCATCTATCAGATTCTTATCAAGTAACCATAGAAGAATAGCCGTAAGAATGCCTCCGCTGGCTGAATTAATTCTCACTTCAGGATTTGTAGCAAAGCCGATAAAAATCTCCTGGTATGGGCCGGTATATGTATGAAAATGAGCCACTTCAGGAAAGAAAAGTTTTCGGTAAGCCGGAAAATCAAAGTATTTGCCGGGACAGGCTCTCCAGATACGGTCAGCCAACTCGTCAGATAACTTATGTTTTATTTCGGGCAGGTACTCTGCTGTTTTATCTCCGAAAACAATTTTACCTTCCGACAGCCCAACGCAGGTGCCGCATCGGTTGCAGAGGTTGTGGCTAATCACTGACCGGAGATTTTCAATACTTTTCACAAACATAAAATTGTCTGATTCCAAGTTCGGCGATAAAGGTGCCCTGTGTATGATCAAGCAATTTTTCGCCAAGATTTTTTAACCATTTTGGCCCGACCGGCACAAGTATGGTGCCCTTGTGAAGTATCAGTTTCCAGCCAGTCGATTTGAGCCATTTCTTGACTTTTGCCGAGGAAGGAAAGTCATGTGGGCCTTCTCCATGACCACCAAACAGGGCTGTATAAATCTGGTAAGGCAACTCGCTGGTTGCCGGCGGGCAGCTCAATACCATGCGGGCATCAGGGATTGAAACCCGGTATAGTTCCTGCAAAAAAGCTACCGGATCGGCAGCATGTTCAAGCGTTTCGAGAGTAAGTATTCTGTCGAACTGCTCATTTTCAAAGGGGAGGCTGGAGTATGTGCTGATTTTCACCTGCCTGATGGAAGGGTTGAGTGATTCAGCAACATCCATTAGTTTTTGTGAAATTTCGGCGTTTATCACCTCAACCGAAGGCTCCAGTTTATTGATAACTGATGAGGCTTCACCATCCCTGCTGGAGATGTTCAATACTTTCGCACCACAGTAGAGGTCAAGCTGCGGAATACTGAATGCAAACCGCTGATCGTGAGTATCCTTAACTTTATTATTCTCAGTTACATACACTCCTGCCACACGATCCCAATGCGCTTCCACATCACGATCAGTCCATTTTGACTGGTATTTGGGAGTGCTGCTCAATCTTTTTTACGGTTAAGCAGGGCAATCTGATCGGCGAGAAGTCCGAAGAAAAACAGGAACATTCCCAGCGTAATGAGTATAATTGCCGAGTTGGAGAACCTGCCAAAAACAATGTAACCATGTATGCCCCAGATTGTTCCAGCCAATGTTATGAGGGCACTTGCCGGGAAAAACACTTTCAGGGGATTGAAAAGCATTATGATGCGAAAAAGCAGCAGTAAGGTTTTTGTTCCGTCCTTAAAGAATTTCACGCTGCTCGCCCTACCCTGACGGCTTTCAACCCTGATCGGAAACTTGCCGATCGAATATCCTTCTTTTAAGAATGCGAGTGTACTGGTGGTTGAAAACGAAAAACCATTCGGCATCAGATGAAGCATGGAAATTATGAGGGATCGGTCAAAACCGCGAAATCCTGAATTAAAATCCGGCAATTTCTGTTCAACCAGGAATTCTCCGACTTTACGAATGATCTTTTTCCCGCCACGCCTGTTTTTCACCTGGAACGAGTCGGCTGTACGTTCACCAATGGCCATATCATAGTCAACCAGCAACTTAGCCATAATTTCCAGGTACTGAGGATCATGTTGCCCATCACTGTCGAGCATCATCACCTTGTTGCCGGTCGCGTTTCTGATGCCGGTTTTTAGGGATGCGCCATATCCTTTATTCACTTCGTGCCTGATAAGGCGGACCGGATATTTTGAAACAATTTCCCTGGTAGCATCTGTTGAACCATCATCAACCACAATAACTTCATAGTTGTCAGTGATCTTCAACTCTCTCATACGTGCCAGCAAATCACCTATGGCAGTTTCTTCGTTATATGCCGGGATTATAATCGAGTATGTGTTCTGTAATGCCATCCTTAAGTATTTATCAGTCAAATGCTTGTATCAACAGAGAAATTAGTACCACCAGTCAAATATCTGAAATTTCCTTGGATTTTTCGGAATTTCTCCATTCTCAACTTTAGATTTATACAGATAATTGGCGTCAAGAATGATTGCAGAATCGATGCTGATATTTCTGGCTGTTGCTTTCTGCTGCATCATATTCATACTCTCCTCACCTGATCTAATTTCCTTTTCAATCAACTTAACTGAATGCTCTTTGTCAAGCAAACCGAGGTATAGTGAATCTGTCATGACTGGTTTTGGATACTTCCCGAATGCAGCAGCAGCATAATCGGGATAAACCAGGCACTTTTTAAGCTGAGCTGTCGGATGCAGTTTCATGAATGAGGAAATGTATGCCTGCCTGGTCATCCTGATTGCATCAATAGCCCCTGTGTGATATTGGGTGATCTGAAAAAAGTTGTGTGCCGCAAAGAACAAGACAATTCCTGAGGCTAATACTTTGCCTTTCAGTTTATTATGCTGTGTGATCCACGAAAAGAAAGCAGCCATTGGCAGAGCCATAATGGCATACGACTCAATAAGCGCCCGCATACCGTAACTTCCGCCATACCACCAGAGCCACCATGAACATACTATCCACAGGTTGAAGATGAAAAACAGGGCAACCGGCCAGAAAATGCTTTTATATTTCTTCCAGAGAGGAATAAATCCTACCAATGCCAGCACCATTATCGGTGTATAAATTAACCATCCTTTCCTGAAACCCATCAAAACCCGAAAGAATTGCGGGTTATCAAAAAAGAACTTCCCCTTTTCTCCGTAGGTAAATACAAAGTAATGTCCGCTCACATATTTCCAGTATATCACCTGTGGAATCCACGTAAGAATGGTGGCTGCCAGCATTATCAACACCTGAGGGTATTGCCGGATAAAAAGTTTCAATCGTTCACCCAATGACTTAAATGAATCAACGCCCCAGAACAGGAGTAATACAACGATCACAGCATTCGAAGGCCTGATAAGAGCTATAACACCAATCAGAAACCCTATTGCAATTGAGTAACCTGTTTTCGGTTTTTTAAACCAGCTATCCACAAAACAGATAAACAAGGCATACAAAGCAAAACTGTATGCATGTGACATGGCAGGTTCATCAGTGGTATAATAGAATAAGTTGGTCGCCAGCACAATGGCTATCAGCGTGAAAGCTGTCACCTGGTCAGAGAAATACCTTAGCAGCAGTTTTCTTAAAAAATAAAGCCCGATTGTAAACCAGAAAATGCAACTGATAATCAATGCAATTTTATATGGAGGTGAATAGCCGGTAGCTACCTCTCCTATCCATTTTAACGGATAATGAACCGCTATGAAAAACGGTGCGTACATGTATGACATTCCCATCGTTGTGAGAATGATCAGGTTATCGTTAGGCAGCACTCTTGGCCAGAAATACTGACTATAATACGTATTATTGGTCCTTGTAAATTTGAGAGTTAAGTCGTGGTGAATGAAGGTAGCAGGGAGATAGGCGTAATAATGCAAAACATCAACATAGATTATCTTATTCTTATTCTCCCAATGCTTATACTTTACGTTGGTGCCAATGATTAGAGCAATGATTATCCAGAATACAACCAACGACAGCCTGTTTTTGGATGCTGTTATATTCTTTTCAACTTTTGAAACATTATCGGTCATGATTTATATCAGGCTTGGTTAATGTAAACACAAACATCTATTCCGGAATAGCGCTAAGCATCTCTTTTTCAATGGTATAGTTATCGTGTGGACTATTTTTCTTGTCTTTCATAAAAATATAAATGCAATAATTGTCTTTACCAAACACAGTAAAGGGAGGGTCGGGTAACAATATCTTAATCAGTTTGATCTTTTGCTTGTTCATCAGGTCTGACAACGGGGTTCTTCCTTCATGAGCGCCAAAATGCGCATCCCAGATAATGAGTGACCCTTCCTCAAACAGGTTTTCATTAATGAAACCATCCCGAATGATCTGCCTGCCTTTTTCATGACTCCAGGGATCTATGTGATTGAAGAAGGCAACCTCCGGATCATAATAGTAAATACTCCTGTCCTGAAGGTTTTGTGATTTAATCCAATCAGCAGCCTGGCTCATCAGCAGGTCGGCTGTGTGTAGTTTTGCCGGTTGTGGAAACCTTTTAAACGGTACCCTGACAATAAAAAACAATGCTATCAATACCAGTGCCCATTTCAACCATTTGTAAGGGATGTATCTGGTAAGTTCATTTAATCCTTTGAATCCGATAATAGAAGCCAGAGGCATTACCACAGTAAGAACCCTGGTGAGTCCGGCAGAATTACCAAGTCCTTTCCACCACACATAGGAATGTGCGGCCAGAATAACAATTGTCGGCAGGAAAAGAACTAAGAAATCTGCTGTTGCGGGCTCGGCAAGTCTTGCTTTCCGGCGTAGTAACCAGAACAAAGTTACCAGTGTGCCGGCAATAGTAAGCACAATCAGTGGCCATCCATAAGCATAGGGCATTTCTTTGATAAAATGGAATAGCTCGCCGTTCCCGTATAAATCAGCTGCACCTTTGTAAGGATTCTGAGTTATCATCCAGAAAATATCATTATACTGGAACCAGCCGATAATGCTGAACAGTATAGATCCCGTGAGCAGGAAAGGTATAGCTTTATATTGCCTGAACCAAAGGTAGGCAACGCCGTATATGGGCAGGACAATAACTGCCTCAGTCCTTGAAAGCGGAACGAAAGACATGATAATCGCTGAGAGGATGTACCGCTTATCGACAAAACAGAACGCTGAAGCTATGAATATAAAACTGCAGAGAACTTCGGTAAGCCCGCTTTGCATCATCATAAAATACATGGGGACAAATACCACGAAAGGCATCACGGCAAGCGACATTTCAACCTTTTGACTGCGCAGATACCTGTAAGCGAAATAGGCTGTGGCTATTCCTGTTATTACATTAAAAAGTTTAATGCCTGTAAACCCGGCTTGGGCAAAAGGCGAGCTTAAGATATTAAATAAAGGTTTTCCCCAGTGATACAGGAAAAGCTCCGGATGTTTAAAGGCAAAATGCGAAACATGATAGTGTGCAATGTTATCGGCACCTTCGAAAATAGCTGTTGAAGTAATAGCTAAGATGCTGAATAACAGCAATAAAGCAATCGTTAATGCATACGCAATGATCTTTTCCGCTTTCTCGTTCATATTGCAACAAGGTTATCTTGTTTGAGAATATTCATGCCAGGCCTGATGTTCAAAGGTAGCTGAAGCAGTTTTAATACTTGTCGTAATCAAATTCTATGACTTCGTTGTCGGGGACTGCAGCACTGCAGTTGATCTCGACCGAAAGAGGTGCTTCAGGCTTTTCAAAGTCACCCCTTGACAACTGAATTGTATTATCGTTGTAAACCGCTTTCATATAATGCGCCCATATGGGCAATGCCATGTTGGCTCCCTGGCCGAGTGAAGTTGACCTGAACCTGATGGAACGGTCTTCACCACCAACCCAAACACCTGTCACTAAATCAGGGGTCAATCCCATAAACCAGCCGTCGCTGTTGCTTTGGGTAGTACCAGTTTTACCGGCTATTGGATTTGTAAACCCGTATGTTCCCCTGAGCCTGGCCCCGGTTCCGCTTTCCACCACGCCTTTCATAAGCACAAGCATTAGGTAAGCAGTTTCCTCACTCATGGCTTCTTCCTGGTTTGGTGTAAATTGGGCAATCACATTTCCGTGTTTGTCCTCAATACGGGTCACCAATATCGGTTGAATATAAATACCGGTATTAGCATAGGTATTCATGGCACCAGTCATCTCGGCCAGGGTAATATCGGGTGTTCCCAGGCAAATTGAAGGCACTGGTGGCAAAGGGCTGATGATTCCCATTTTGCGTGCAATCTGCACCACCGATTGCGGTGAATATTTTTTTATCAGGTAAGCTGAAATCCAGTTGATTGAGTTGGCCAGGGCCTCTTTCAGGGTAACCATCTGGCCTTCTTTGTATTTGCCGGAGTTTTTCGGCGCCCAGATTTTGCCGTCACCCGAATCAATAGTGTACTGCACGTTTGCCACCCTGGTACAAGGTGAATCACCATTCTGCATAGCCACTGTATATACAAAAGGCTTGAATGTGGATCCCACCTGCCGGCGGCCCATCATCACATGGTCATATTTGAAGTAGCGGTAGTTTATACCGCCAACATATGCACGCACATAGCCTGTCTGTGGCTCCATTGACATGAGTCCGGCCTGCAGAAACCACTTATGGTATTTAATAGAATCATCCGGACTCATAATGGTATCAATTTCACCATTCCAGGAGAAAACCCTCATGGGGATGGGAGTCCGGAATGCAAGGTCGATCGAATCGGCAGGATAGCCCGATTTTTTCATGCTCCGATAACGGTCGGAACGTTTGCGCGAAGCATTCAACAGCTTTTTGATCTCATTCTGGTCGGAGAGATCGAAAGGTGCGTGGGGGTTACCCTTCCAGTGCTTGAAGAAAGCCGGTTGAAGATCAGTTGAAAGATGCTTAACCACCGCATTTTCAGCATATTGCTGCATACGTGAGTCAATGGTGGTGTATATCCGAAGTCCGTCTTTGTATAAGTTGTATGTTCCGCCGTCGGGCTTTTTATTCTTATTGATCCACCCGTATATGGGGTCCTTTTCCCAGTGAATTGAATCAGCAATATAATCTCCCATATCATCGTAATCACTCCTGTGCGGTTTTGATGCCGACATTGTAATCCTCAGATATTCACGCATGTATGTGGCTGATCCTGAATTGTGGTCACGGAGTTTGTAATGCGTCATATCAAGTGGCAGCACTTTCAGAGAATCATAGCTGCGCTTGTCGATGTAATCGTATTTCATCATCTGGTGAAGAACTACTTCCCTCCTCCTGATAGCGCGATCCTTATTGCGGACAGGGTGAAAAAACGAAGGCGCTTTAAGTATTCCAATAAGCAATGCTGATTCCTGTATGTTGAGTTCTGAAGGCTCTTTGCCAAAATAAGTGAGTGCGGCCGATTTTATTCCGAAGGCCTGGCTCCCGAAATCAACTGTATTGAGGTAGAGAGCTGCAATTTCTTCTTTTGAGTAATGACGTTCGAGCTTGATGGCTGTAATCCATTCACGAAGTTTTGAGAAAGCAGTGCCAATGATTGTACTGTGATAGCGTCGCGGAAAAAGGTTCTTGGCAAGCTGTTGTGTAATGGTACTTCCGCCACCCTGATCGGTGCGGGTGATCATACCGTATATAACCCGAAGCAATGCCTTACCATCGATACCTGAATGTTTTTGAAAGCGGGCATCTTCGGTGGCAATCAGTGCTTTTACGACCCATGGCGAGAGGTCCGAATAGTGAACATTCAGCCTGTTTTCGACATAAAAAGTGCCAAGCTGTTTCTGGTCGGCTGAAATGATTTCGGTGGCCAGGTAACTTGGAGGTGCTTCGAGCTCTTCAAACGAAGGCATGAAACCAAGCCAGCCAAGCGACAGTGCCGTAAAAAACAGTGCCAGCAAAGCCAGGCTGCTTGCGAATGCTATCCAGAACCTCTTAATCCATTCTTCGAGATTCAGACTTTTCTTAGCTTTTTGTTTCAAGATTCACAACAGTTTAAATCATGTAACTCCTGTAACTTATTCATTATCCGGCTTTTGAATAATGAGTCCAACATCAGAAATACCTTTTAATATGTCTTCCCGCATCGCCTGGTTCACGAAAATTGTATAATTACCTGCTTTACGAAACCTGACTTCCTTCCTGAAAAGAAACTTTGAATCACGGGTTTTGCCTTTTCCTTTTCCCAGCCATTTGCCATCAATACCGGCAAGTATGCACTCAGCCGTATCACGGGAATATTCGCCGCCGGGATACAATGTGGTAATGAAAAAGTACAGGTTCTGGTAAGGATAATCCGTAGAATTCCTGACATTAAAATAAATGTTCACAGGAGCCAGCGTGTCATCAATTTTAAAGGAAAAAGCCATGCTGTCGGCTACGCTCCATCCTGAAGAACTTATATGATTGTTCTCCCTGAAAATCATCTGGTTGCTGCAGGAATTCAGTAAAATCACCAGCATTAATACAAATGCGCCGGCAGCAAGTCGGGCATCTATTTTTTTGAATGAAAAACTGCGATTTTTCATGAGAGTCATCAGGCCTGCAATGCTGTTAAAACTTTTCTTTATCGAAACGGGTCAGATCATCCTGGCCAACCACCAGTTCGAGTTCTGATTTCTTCTCCTGCTTGCGGGCAAAGTCCTCAAGCTTCTCAATAAGTTTACCCTGTTTGTTCATGTTTTGCAATTTCTTCACCTGGTCAACCGGAAGGGCATAGATGTCACTGTCGTTGGTCTTATAGGCATACCAGATAATCCTTGCAAACACATCTATTTTTATCACGTTTGCCTCGCCCTGCCTGGTTTTGATAGGAACATTTGTATCAGGAAAATCCTTGAGCGCATCAACATAAGATTCATATTCATAATTGAGGCAACATTTCAGTTTACCACACTGTCCTGCCAGTTTCTGCGGGTTGTGTGCCAACTGCTGCACCCTTGCTGCCGAAGTGGCTACCGAGTGAAATCCGGTAAGCCATGTTGAACAGCATAGTTCACGCCCGCATGTACCCAGGCCTCCAAGCCTGCTTGCCTCCTGCCGCACGCCAATCTGGCGCATTTCAATACGAATCCTGAATTCTTCGGCCAGTACTTTGATCAACTCCCGGAAGTCAACCCGGTCGTCAGCCGTATAGTAAAATATAGCCTTCGTATCATCGCCCTGGTACTCAACATCGTTCACCTTCATTTTGAGCCCAAGGTCGCCTGCAATTCTGCGGCATTTAAAGATTGCTTTGTCTTCCCTGGCCACGGCTCCCATCCATTTTTCTATATCAGCCTGACGTGCCCTGCGATAGACCTTTCTCATATCTTCTTTGGCGGGATTCACATTTTTACGGCGCATCTGCATACGGGCTACTTCACCGGTAAGCGTAACAACACCAATGTCGTGACCTGGTGAAGCTTCCACTGCCACAATATCGCCTTCGTGAACTTCCGTTCCGGGTTGCAGCCTGTAAAAATCTTTGCGGTTATTTTTAAACCTTACCTCGATGCAGTCAAATTTCTTAAAATCCGCTGGTAATGGAATGTCTTTCAGCCAGTTATGAACATCAAGCTTTGCACATCCATGACTGAATTGCGGTTCTTTATCTTTTCCTTCTTTCGCGGTATAGCAGCAGCCGCGAGCCAGTATTGTATTGCTGAAGGTATCGTTTACCTGTTTTTCTTCCATAAAGCAGTCGTCAATGGTTGCCTGAAACGCTGAAAATAAACGCGGTTAAGGCAAGTATATTTTAACACCAGCCATTTGATGGCCGGAGAACATAATTTTGTTACGAAAGCAAAGATAATGTTTTTACTGTTTTGCCGGAGGAGCAATTTTGAGCAACCGGGCCACTATGTGCGACAAGTCAGTAAATACCAGGTTGCCTGCTACGTTACGTTCGATATGGAAAACCGCTTTATTAAACTCTTCTTCGAACGATTGAATATTGTTTGTATGAATATATCGCGAAAAGTTGGCAATAAACTCCATTTCGTAGGCTGTGTGTTTTACAAGTTGCCTGTTGCCCAGGTTGTAATGCAGGCACGACCGGAGCATTTTCAACCCGTAAGCCAGGAAGTCCTTCTGCTTTTCGCGGCTGCCGTCCGAAATAATCGAATTAATAGTCGCCAGCAACAGGTTATACTCTTTCAGAATGATGCTCCTGTCGGTAATTATCCAGCAGCGCCTCATCCATTCCCTGAAGAGTTCGAACCTTTCTTTGTCGGGGTCCTGCTTTTTCGAAGCCGTCCCTTCACCATCAACCAATAATTTTTCAGCCTCCAGCCGTGCCATATCAATGGCTGATTTCACATTGCCATCAGCAACCAGGGCAATGGATGCAGCGGATTCTGAATCGAGTTGAAATGCATACTCAATGTAGGTGGTGATTGATTCATCGCCGGTGCGGGTAAGTTTTACAAGTTGCGTGCGTGAAAGTATGGTTTGCGGAATTGTATCTGGATTCTCCGAAACCAGGAAAAAAACAGTTTTCTCAGCTGGTTCCTCAATATTCTTCAGCAATTTGGGTGCGGCAGCGTGAAAAAGCTTCTCCACCATCCATATTACAACAACTTTATATTCAGCCTCATACGACTTCAGTCCCAACGATTTTATTACATAATTGGCATCGTCGGCGTTGATGATCCCCTGTTTTTTTTCAATCCCAATGGTTTCATACCAATCCTGAAGACTCACATAATAGTTATTCGAGATCAGGAATTCGCGCCATTGCGGCAGAAAATCAATACTTAAAGGCTCCTTGTCAACTTCCCTGGTTTTGTTGATCGGGTATAGAAAATGCAGATCAGGATGGATAAGTTTGCTGTATTTCAGGCATGAAGGGCAAACGCCACATGAATCAGTTTCGGTACGCTGCCTGCAGTTAATGTATTGCGCATATGCAATAGCCATGGCCAGTTTGCCGGATCCTTCAGGGCCCAGAAATAACTGGGCATGACTAACCCTGTTTTCGGC
>DAONEL010000001.1:15941-17424 GCA_035403045.1 Bacteroidales bacterium | reverse complement strand
CGTGCCCGCCAGGGTTCAATCACGATGGTATCACCGTCCTTAAACTTGCGCATATGCAACTGACATGTTGTTATTGCAGTATCAGGCCCATGCGGATGCCCGTTTACGTAAAGACTGCAGGCGCCACAAATGCCTTCGCGGCAATCATGGTCAAAAGCAACAGGTTCTTCATACTTAGCAACAAGCTGTTCATTAAGCTGGTCCAACATTTCAAGGAATGAACAGTTGGGTGAAATATCCGATATTTTGTAGGTTACAAATTTACCCTTTGATTGGGCATTTTTTTGTCTCCAGATTTTTAAGGAAAAGTCCATTGTCAATGATTTTTTTCAATTAAACCTTGCTAAAAAGCTAATCAATCCCAATTCAACATCATAACCTGATCCCTATTTGTAGTTGCGTTGTTTCACTTCAATTGATTCGTAAACAAGCGGTTCCTTGTTGAGAATTGGCTCATTACCAGGACCATTATACTCCCAAGCGGCAACGTACATGTATTCAGCATCGTTGCGAAGCGCTTCACCATCGGGTGTCTGGTACTCTTCCCGAAAATGTCCTCCGCACGATTCTTCCCTATTGAGTGCGTCAATGGCCATCAATTCGCCAAGTTCAAGAAAATCGGCAACGCGTGAAGCTTTTTCAAGCTCGGTATTCATGGTATTAAGTTCACCGGTGATTCTCACATCTTTCCAGAATTCATCGCGGAGTTCGCGGATTAAGCCAATGGCTTTCTGCAATTCTTCGCGGTTACGACCCATCCCTACATTTTCCCACATAATTTTTCCAAGTTTTTTATGGAAATAATCAACTGAATGCTGCCCTTTGATATTCATCAGCTTCTCAAGATGCTGCCGAACCTGCTTTTCTGTTTGCTCAAATTCAGCACTATCGGTGCTGAAACGCGGCACATTTATCTGGTCGGCCAGGTAGTTTTGTATGGTATAGGGCAACACAAAATAGCCATCGGCGAGTCCCTGCATCAAAGCAGAGGCACCGAGCCTGTTGGCACCGTGGTCGCTGAAATTTGCCTCACCGGCAATGAACAAGCCTGTAATTGTCGATTGAAGTTCATAATCAACCCAAAGCCCGCCCATTGTGTAATGCACGGCAGGATAAATCATCATCGGGGTTGTATAGGGGTCTTCGTCCACAATTTTCTGATACATCTGGAAAAGATTCCCGTAACGCTCTTCGATTGTGCTTTTGCCCAGGCGTTTGATAGAATCAGCAAAATCAAGGAATACTGCCAGTCCCGTTTCTCCCACTCCAAAACCTGCATCACAGCGTTCTTTGGCTGCCCGGGATGCTACATCGCGCGGAACAAGATTACCAAAGGCAGGGTAACGGCGTTCGAGGTAGTAATCACGATCTGGTTCAGCAATATCTTTTGGTTTTATTTTCCCATGCCGAAGCGCTTCAGCATCTTCCTTCTTTTTTGGAACCCAGATGCGTCCGTCGTTCCTGAGGCTTTCGCTCATCAATG
>DAONEL010000001.1:0-15841 GCA_035403045.1 Bacteroidales bacterium | reverse complement strand
TTCTTTTTTGGAACCCAGATGCGTCCGTCGTTCCTGAGGCTTTCGCTCATCAATGTAAGCTTACTCTGGTAATCTCCGTGCACGGGGATACAGGTCGGGTGAATCTGTGTCATGCAGGGATTGCCGAAACAGGCACCACGTTTATAGGCTTTCCATATCGCCGTAGCATTGCTGCCCATGGCGTTGGTTGAAAGGTAAAATACATTGCCGTAACCACCGGTGGCCAGTACCACGGCATGTGCTGAATGGCGCCTGATTTCACCTGTAACGAGGTTGCGGGTTACTATTCCCCGTGCACGTCCATCAACTATCACGATATCAAGCATTTCCTCGCGGGGGAATAACTCAACATTGCCTTTGTTGACCTGGCGGCTCATGGCACTGTATGCGCCTAGCAATAACTGCTGACCAGTTTGACCGCGGGCATAAAAAGTGCGTGAAACCTGTGCTCCGCCAAAGGACCTGTTATCCAGCAACCCGCCATATTCGCGGGCAAACGGAACTCCATTGGCTACGCTCTGATCAATAATGGCGCCGCTTACCTCGGCAAGCCGGTAAACATTGGCTTCACGGGCACGATAATCGCCGCCTTTTATGGTATCATAAAACAGGCGGTAAACGCTGTCGCCGTCGTTCTGGTAATTTTTTGCTGCATTTATCCCGCCCTGGGCAGCTATACTGTGAGCCCGGCGCGGACTATCCTGGTAACAAAATGCTTTTACTTTAAAACCCAAAGCGCCCAGCGAGGCTGCAGCAGAAGCACCGGCCAGGCCTGTACCAACAACAATGATATCAAGTTTGCGTTTGTTGGCTGGATTTACCAGGTTTATATGGTCCTTATAGTTACTCCACTTCTTATCAAGTGGCCCGGCAGGTATTTTTGAATTGAGTGTTGCCATTTTCGAAATGCTTTTTCTGTTCAGTGACGTTTCTCGGTTTCCTGTAAAATTAATTCTTCGATATGAGGATTATCAAAGGTATCAGTGCAAATCCAAGCGGGACCACGATAGAATATAATGTGCTCAATCCTTTTATAAAAGGCGTGTATTTGCTGTGGTTAAGTCCGAGTGTCTGGAATGCCGACTGAAATGCATGATGAAGGTGAAAGCCAAGAAAAACCATCAGTACCATATAAAGTATAGCATAAAATTCACTGGAGAAAAGCATGAGAGCCATCTGATAAAAATCCTCACGCTCAACACCTTCGGGAGGCGCCACCCAACCAAGCTTCTTGAAATAGAAGTTGATAAAATGGATAACCAGGAAGACTAATATTATTGCCCCTGTGTGTATCATATACTTTGAGAAGAAGGATGTATGTGAAAACCCTTCAACCTTATATCTTTTGGGGCGCGCCATCCAGTTGAAAATCTGAATTGTTACACCAATAAAAATATGTACTATGAAGCCACCAAACAGGAATATTTCCATCACTTTGATCAATGGATTGGTGGTCATAAACTCAACAGCCTGCATGTAGGCTGCACCATCATCGTTTCGCAAGAGCAACAGGTTTATGACGAGGTGCAGGACAAGGAAAGTGATAAGGAACAGGCCTGCCAGCGCCATAACAACTTTCTTGGTGATGGAGGAATAGAAGAGAGTTTTTCTGCTCATAATTCTGACGATTAAAGTAGTCGGGAGATGAGAATATGATGCCGGAATTATTTATTTTTGACAATTGAGGCTACGAACAAATATAGGAATAAAATGAAATTTCCAACGGATCGCTGCCATATTTTAAATTATTACCGATAAAACTACTAATCAATGCGTTACAAGTCTATTCCTGCTGAGATGTATATCAACAACCGTAACAGGTTGGTCTCCAAAATGAAGCCAGGCTCATTGGCCATAGTGAATGCGAATGATGAAATGCCGCGTTCAGGCGATCAAACCTTTGGTTATCGTCAGAACAGCGACCTTTTCTACCTTACCGGCCTCGACCAGGAAAAATGCATCCTTGTACTCTGCCCCTGGCACCCGCTCGAAAACATGCGTGAGGTGCTTTTTACCGTGAAAACCAACGATCTCATGGTCACCTGGAACGGTTACAAATATACTTTTGAGGATGTGAGGAATATCTCAGGCATCAAAACCGTGAAATGGATTGAGGATTTCGATTTCACACTGAAAGAGATGATGAGCCAGGTGCAGACCGTTTACCTGAACCAGAACGAATACATTAAATTTTTTACCGAAGTTCCATACCGTGACCTGCGCTTTGCCGAAAAAATGCATCACGACTTCCCTGTACACGGTTACGAAAGGCTGGCACCACTTATCACATCGCTTCGCACTGCCAAGCAGCCCCGGGAAATAGAACAGATAAAAAAAGCGTGTGACATCACAGGCGATGGCTTCAAACGGGTACTCCGGTTTGTCAAGCCCGGTGTTATGGAGTATGAAGTTGAGGCTGAGTACACCCATGAATTTATCCGGCAGGGATGCAACGGACATGCCTATAATCCTATCATTGCTTCAGGAAAAAACGCATGTATTTTACATTATGTAAACAACGACCTTGTTTGCAACGATGGTGACCTTTTGCTGATGGATGTTGGTGCCGAATACGGCCTTTATTGTGCCGATATGACCCGCACCATCCCGGTAAACGGGAAATTTACTCCGCGCCAAAGGCAGGTTTATGACGCCGTGCTTCGGTTACTCAAAGCCGGTATGGCAATGCTTACACCCGGCAATACCAACGACAACTGGCATAAGGCGATCTGCAGTCTTATGGAAAAAGAGCTTGTTGGATTAGGACTTATTACCGAAGATGATATCAGAAAACAGGAACCTGGTAATCCGGCGTTTTTCAAATATTATATGCATGGCAGCGGACACTTCCTCGGTCTCGATGTGCATGATGTGGGCTCAAAACAGCAAACTTTCGAACATGGCGCCGTAATGACCTGTGAACCTGGCATATACATTCCCGAAGAAGGAATTGGAATACGGCTCGAAAACGATGTTATGGTAGCCGATGAACCGGTAAACCTGATGGCAGGCATCCCGGTTGAGCCTGATGAAATAGAGGAACTGATGAGATCGGGAAAGTAGAAAAGCCAAAAAAGCCACCTGAAAAATCAAAGGTGGCTTTTTCATTTCATCGAAACGGTTAACTTATTCGCAACCGTTCTTCGACAGGTCATCCTTTTTGAGTTTGAAGCCAAGTTCTTTGGCTTTTTTCAAATCTGTGCAACCGTCCTTATCAGAATAAGAGCCGGAAGGTAATTGGAACCAGGTCATACCGCGGTTATAATACGCCTCGGCATAGTCGGCTTTCATCTCAATAGCTTTGGTAAAACACTCATAAGCTACCTTATATTCAAACTTCTTGAAATGATCGAGGCCTTGTTTGTTCCAGTCCTGCGCTGTTTGTGTGGTCTGAGCCTGGCCTGCCATCATAAAAGCCAGTGACAGTAAAATGATTCCGAAAAATTTCTTCATGATAATAAATGTTTTGTGTTATCAAATTTACAAACATCTGACGAAAGCTCACAAAATAAATCTGTCTTCCGGAGCAAATCGTTACTTTTGTGTTTCAGCACACTTAAACAACTTTAATACCAAAACACTCATGTTTGCACAGGAAATTTATATAAAAAGGCGCAATGCCCTTCGCAGCGAAGTTAAAAGCGGCATCATCCTGCTTCCGGGAAACAAAGAAGCATCGATGAATTACCCTGATAATACTTATACTTTCAGGCAGGACAGTAACTTTTCCTATTTCTTCGGCCTCAACCATCCCGACCTGGCAGGTGTAATTGACATTGACAACGGCATTGATTACATTTTCGGAAACGATGTTGATATTGAGGACATTATCTGGATGGGCCCTCAACCTTCCACTGCCGAACAAGCCCTGAATGCCGGTATTAAGAACACTGCCCCATTGAGCGAACTGAATGAGTTTATTGCCAATGTCATCCGCCGGAAACGGCCTGTACATATTGTTCCTCACTACCGTGCCGAAACCCAGCTACAGTTGAGCAACCTGTTGGGGATAAAACCCTGCAGGATAAAAGATTACGTTTCGATGGAGCTTATACAGGGCATCGTGAAACTGCGTTCGGTGAAGGATGAAAACGAGGTTGCCGAAATTGAAAAAGCAGTCGATATAGCCTATCTCATGTTCACTGCCGGGATGAAAATGGCGTTCCCGGGACGTAAGGAACAGGAAATTGTCGGTGTGATGGAAGGCATCTCTGTATCGCACGGCAGGCCGGTTTCATTTCCTATCATCTTAAGCATCAACGGGCAAATCCTTCACAATCATCACCATGAAAATTACCTCGAAGCCGGCAGGATGATGGTGATGGATGCCGGTTCGGAAACGTCGCTGCTTTATGCCAGCGATATTACACGTACTGTGCCTGTTGGCGGTAAATTCACAGCAAAGCAGCGCGATATCTATGAAATCGTCCTCAATGCCAACCTGAAATCGATTGCAGCAACCAAACCCGGAACTTTCTATTTTGAGTGCCACATGAAAGCAGCCGAAACCATTGCGACAGGGCTTAAGAACCTGGGACTGATGAAAGGAAATGTTCAGGATGCAATTGCCGCCGGAGCACATGCGCTGTTTTTGCCACACGGACTCGGGCATATGCTTGGCATGGATGTTCATGATATGGAAGGCCTCGGGCAAATAAATGTAGGTTATGACTCCGAAATACAACCTTCGAAGCAGTTTGGAACCGCTTACCTCCGCATGGGCCGGAGGCTGCAACCGGGTTTCGTGGTAACCAATGAACCCGGGATCTATTTTATTCCTGAACTTATCGACCAGTGGAAATCAGCCGGCATGTTCAGCGAGTTTATCAATTACGAAAAAGTTGAAGAATACAGGAACTTTGGAGGAATACGCATTGAGGATGATATACTTGTGACGCCTGACGGTTGCCGTATTTTAGGGAAACCTATTCCAAAAACAGTGGCTGAGGTGGAAGAAACTATGAAAGAAGGATTGGCCTGATCTCCGAGATTGGAATTCTAAGTTAAAGTTGATGAATAAAACATTTGATTTTCAGAATCATACAATAAGTTACGACATAGCCGGTTCGGGGCCGGCTATTGTTTTGCTGCATGGTTTTCTCGAAACCAAAGAGATCTGGTCAGAATTTTCGGAGGCGCTTTCTTCTGAGTTTACGGTTATCACCCTGGATTTGCCCGGACATGGAAATAGTGAAACGCTGGCCGAAATCCACAGCATGAAACTGATGGGTGAAGTTGTGAAAACACTGATCAACCTTCTGGGAATCAACGAAGTGGTTATTGCCGGACACAGCCTTGGCGGGTATGTTGCGGGTGAATTTGCCATGAATTTTCCTCAGCTTGTAAAAGGCCTTGTATTTTTCCATTCACATGCTGCACCAGATACAGACGAGGCCAAAGAGAACCGGCGCAGAAGCCTGAACATCGTAAAGCAGAATCATGCAGGTTTTATTATGCAGTTCATCCCCGACCTGTTTGACCAGAAATTTGTTGACAACTACCGGACTCAGATTGAAATGCTGCAAAGCCGCGCTTCAGGCATGAAACCTGAAGCCATTACAGCAGCCATTGCCGGCATGCGCGACAGGGCAGGCAGCCTGCCTTACCTGTTCACAACCGAAAAACCGGTGCTTTTCATCATAGGGAAACAGGATACCAGGCTTTCGTATAATGTTGTTCTTGCCCAGGCTCTTATTCCGGCTCATTCGGAAGTGCTGCTGCTCGATGATGTTGGTCACATGGGATATATTGAGGCACCAAAACAAACCATGCAGGCGCTCAGGCATTTTGCACAAAAATGTTTTGAATAGGCGGAATCTGCCAGGGTTCAACCCTCATAAAAGTGCATCTCTTTCAGGTACTTCCAGACTTTCTCCGGCACAAAATGCGAGACATTTCGCCCTTCGCTGATTGCCTGCCTTATGAAGGATGACGAAATCTCCACCTGGGGAGCGTCAAACATCTTTATTGACGGGTGACGGGTCAGTTCATGATCCTGGCTGCCCGGGCGCGGATACACGTAAAGTTTGTAAAATTGAAGAAGAGCCTCCCAGTTTTTCCATTTGTGGAAAGTCGGGAAAATATCCGTACCTGAAATAAGGATGAATTCCCTGCCGGGAAATTTTTCCTGCAGATATGTCAGGGTATCAATGGTATAGGATGGTTTCGCCAGCCTGAACTCAATATCGCTTGAACGAAACCTTAAGTCGTCACCAATTGCCAGGTTTACCATCTCGAGCCGGTGATGGTCAGAAAGTAGCGAAGCCCTTTCCTTCAACGGATTATGCGGTGAAACGACAAACCAAAGTTCTTCTATATCAGAGTATTCGTACATATAGTTGGCAATCATCAGGTGGCCAAGATGTACCGGGTTGAAAGAGCCGAAGAACAAGCCTGTTTTCTTTAGTTCACTCATATTCAACCCGTTTTGTGAATTCTACTGATTTATCAACCCGATCAGGACACCTCGTTTCCGCTGAGGAAATCTCTTACAACTTCCTCGGCATTCTTCAAAGCAATTTCCAGCACACCGTTAACCAGGATTTTGTCAAACTTTGGGGCAAATGCCAGTTCCCAGGCAGCCTTATCAAGCCTTTTTCTCAGGTTTTCTTCACTGTCACTTTTCCTGGACCTTAAGCGTTGTTCAAGCACTTCGACTGAGGGAGGCTGAATAAACAACGCCAGCGCTTTTTCGCCAAACATCTTTTTCACATTCAGGCCGCCAACAACATCAAGGTCAAAAATGGGGATGTGGCCGTTGTAATGTATACGGTCAACCTCTGATTTCAGGGTGCCATAATAGCTGCCGGAGTAAACTTCCTGCCACTCGAGCAGTTCCTGGTTTGCAATCTTATCCCTGAACTCATCTGCTGTTATGAAATAATATTCACGGCCATTTACTTCGCCATCCCGCATAGCCCTGCTTGTTGCCGAAACAGAAAATTCAAGACCCAGCCCTGCACTCATCAGGTGCTTAACAACCGTGCTTTTCCCCGCTCCTGAAGGCGCTGAAACAATGACAATTTTATCTTTCCGGTACACTGGGCTATGCATGAGTTAAATCAGGATGGTTTATCGGTTTTATAATATATTGGCAAGTTGTTCCTTTATTTTTTCAAGCTCGTCTTTCATCTGGACTACCAGTTTCTGAATCTCGGCGTCATTCGCTTTGGAGCCTAGTGTGTTAATCTCGCGGCCAATTTCCTGGGCAATAAAACCTAGCTTGCGTCCATTGCTTTCTGCTGATTTGAGTGCGTCAATATAATAGTCGCAATGCTTTTTCAGCCGTAGTTTTTCCTCGGTAATATCCAGTTTTTCGAGGTACCAGAAGATTTCCTGTTCAAAACGGTTCTGATCAAATTTCTCGAGATTATTATGATTACTGACAAATTCTCCCTGGTTTTTCTCAAACCGCTGACGCAGGCTCACAATTCTGTTTTGCTCGAAAGGTTCTACCTGTTCAAGATAGCTCAATATCAACGCAATACGCATTTTCATGTCTGCTTCGAGCAAAGCGCCTTCCTTCGCCCGGAACTCGTCGGCAAGAAGTAACGCGTTGTTTAGTGCTGTTTTTAGCGCTTCCCACTCCTCGTCAACAAGTGACTTGGTTTCAGTTTTTAGTACGTCGGGCAGGCGGAAAATGGTGGAGATAAATTCGGCATCAACCGGCTGGGCAAATTCATGGGCAAGCGCCGCCATCTCCCGGTAATATTCACGGGCAAGAGCCTTGTTAATTACAATGGATGCTTCTTCATCACCTTCGCTGGAAATGATCAGGTCTATTTTACCTCGTTCAAGAACTTTTCCGATTTCTGTCCTCATCTCAAGTTCCTTTTCACGATATACCTGCGGCATGCGGGAATTGATATCGAGTTGACGGCTATTGAGCGAACGAACCTCCACTGTGATGATCTTTCCGTTGATATCGGAGGTTGATTTCCCGTATGCGGTCATTGATTTAATCATAAAACTGGCATTATTCTGAAACAAAGATATAAACTAAAGGCCTAAAAGGGATTCCTGATATAAAACAGAGACCGGTAACTTTATGCTACCGGCCCCTGGTCAAAGTTTTTCCTACTTTTTCAATTCAGGAAGCATACCGGGAATAACCGGTGAATTTAACTTTTGCAATTCAGCTTCGAGCGCCGGTACATCCACCTGCCCGATCTTTTTAACCTGCTCATATACAGGAGGAAACTCATCCATCAGGATATTGAAAGCATCCTGCTGTGTTTGAGTTGGAGCCCCTGTACTTCCCCAGGCAGCCCAGGCAATTTTCCCAAGACGGTTGTTGAGAGGTACAGGCGCCGGAGGATTTTCTTCGTCGCTGGGCACATTCGACTTGCGGTTAAACTGCTTATTCAGGATAACATCCAGCTGACTGGCAATATTTAAGGCATTGGTAACCAGTTCGGCAGGAGCGCCCGGAGTTCCCTGTAATGACTGAGCTATGTTGTTGCAGCGTTCATAGAGCATCTGGGCGTAATCTTCAGTACCACCCATCACCCTGGTGAGGTCGGCTACTTTTTTATGGAATGCCACCACTGCGGCCCTGTCAGCAGCAGGAAGTGAAGTATTATTAAGGGTTTTGCACACAAACTTCACCGGCCCGGCAATCTGTTTTGTTTCGCCCTTGGTTGTAAGGCTCATCGTTACAGAATAGGTTCCCGGCATGGCAAGTATATATCCCCATGAACCTGCCAGCGGATCAAACTTTTCACCACTTTTGGCACTGCGCACCGATTGGTAACGCATATCCCAGTTGATACGCTGTATTCCTTTTGAAGGACTTTTACGGATTGTGCGAACAATATTCCCGGTTTCATCAGTTACAGTGAAGGTAATGTAGGGCGATATTTCACTGTTTTCGGCCCTTAGCAGCGAATCAGATGGCATAGGGATCGGCTTGCTTGCCTTGAAAAGTTCTTTTTCCTTTTCCAAACGCTGTTCTTTCAGCGTTTTAGGAACATCATTCACATAATAAGTAAACACTGCGCCTACCTCGGGATTTTTGGCCACGAAGTATGTTGCTCCCTGCGAGTCCTTAACCCCTGATTGTAAATACATTAAAGCATCCTTCACCGGGAAAATGTATCCCTGTTGGTCGAGGATTTCTTTCTTGAATGTTCTGAGAGGAGTGTAATCATCGAGGATATAAAATCCACGGCCAAAGGTTGCAATCACCAGGTCATTCTCGCGCTGCTGAATGGCCATGTCGCGAACGGCAACCGAAGGCAGGCCCGACTTGAGCTGCACCCAGGTTTTCCCGCCATCGGTTGTGAAAAAACAACCAAATTCAGTCCCCGCAAATAGTAGGTCGGGATTCACAAAGTCCTGCTGTATGGTATGAACGGTTCCTTTATCAGGCAGATTCCCTGCAATGGAAGTCCATGTTTTGCCTTTGTCAGTACTTTTTAAAATATATGGTTTGAAATCATCACGCAAAATATTGTCGAACGAAGCAAACACAACATTTTCATCGAATTTTGAAGCAAGAATATCGCTCACATAAGTATTTTCCGGCACACCGGGAAATGATGATACTTTTGACCATGACTGGCCACCATTATCGGTGATCCTGACAAGCCCGTCGTCAGTGCCGGCAAAAAGCAGCCCGTCTTTCAGCGGCGATTCCTCCAGCGAAATAATGGTTCCAAACAACGATGTACTTATGTCTTTTGCCACGGCGTTGCCAGGCCAGTATTTGCCCATCACAGGCCATGTGTTACGGTCGATGCCTGCGGTAAGGTCATCGCTTATAACCTGCCAGGTATTGCCCCGATCATCACTGCGGAAAACCTTGTTAGCAGCACAATAGAGCCTGGTATGCGAATGGTGGCTCAGCAACAAGGGTGTGTTCCAGTTCCACTTGTAGGAATCCTCGCCTTTGCGCGGCTCGGGCCTGATATCGATAGCCTCCTGGCTTTTCCGATCGTAGCGAACCATTCCGCCATACTGCGATTCGGCATACACGATGTTAGGATCTACCGGGTCAATCTGCGACCAGAATCCATCACCACCGTTGGTTACAAACCAGTCGTCGCTGATAACGCCATCGTTGATGGTTCTGGACGGACCGCCCATGCTGTTATTATCCTGGGTGCCACCGTAAACATAGTAGAACGGCTCCGAATTATCCACCTGAACCCTGTAGAACTGCGTGACAGGAAGGTTCGATTTGAACAGGAACTCTTTGCCACCGTCGTAAGTTTCGTAAATGCCGCCATCACCACCAATGAGGAAGTGTTTGGTATCATCGGGATCGATCCACAGAGCATGGTCATCCACGTGCCGCTTGTTGTTACCCACGGGGCGCCAGGTACTTCCCCCATCTTCGGTGTATTGTGAAACAGTTTCAACGCTGTAAACCTTATCAGGGTCTTTCGGATCGCAATAGATTTCGTTGTAATACTGACCCTGGGCAAAATGTCCGCTCATTTTCTGCCATGATTCCCCGCGATTTGTCGAGCGGAAAAAGCCACCGGCATCGTCGGCTGCCTCTATGATAGCGTAAATTATATCAGGATTGACCGGTGAAATAGCAAGCCCGATTCCGCCCATATCAGCGCCGGGCAGGCCATTGGTAAGTTTGTCCCAGGTTTCACCAGCATTGGTTGATTTGTAGATAGCTGTTTCGGGGCCACCACCGATTTTTGTAAAGACATGGCGCCGGCGCTGTTCACTTGATGCATACAGCACATTGGGATCGCGGGGATCCATAATGACGTTGTTGACCCCGGTGTTTTCGCTGATCTCAAGTATCTTTTTCCATGTTTTTCCCCCGTCGGTCGTCTTGTACAGGCCGCGGTCACCACCAGGTCCCCACACTGAGCCTTCAGCCGCCACGTACACTACATTAGAATTGAGCGGATCAATGAGTATTTTACCTATCTGGCGCGATTCTTTAAGTCCCATATTCTGAAAACTTCCACCCCCGTCAACGCTCTTGTAAACACCATCACCATAACCAAGGGCTCGCTGGTGGTTATTCTCACCGGTGCCAACCCACACAATGTTCGGATTATTGGGGTCTATCACTACACATCCGATGGAATACGGGCCGTAATTGTCGAATACCGGCTCGAAAGTAATGCCATTGTTTACGGTTTTCCACACATGTCCAGAGGCGACTGCCACAAACCATTCACTCTTTTTCAGCGGATTAACGGCAAAATCGGCGATGCGCCCGCTGGTGAATGCAGGGCCTATCGACCGCCATTTCAAGCCGCTGAATGTTGCTGATTTCAGGGTGTCAGATTTTGCATCGGTTTTGGATTCTTTGGCTTTTTTACCGGCAGTTGCGGCTTTTATAGCAGGTTTTGAAGCTGTTTTCTTCTGCGAAAAGACCGGATTGGATGTAGCAAGCACTACCAGGGCTGCAACCAGCAGCATGGCAAATGAACGTATTTGATAATTCATTCTGTTATGATTTGAGGTTTATTTGTTTTCAGGAATTTGTTGTATTATAGCTGAGGCAATTTGATGACCTTTGAACCAATTAACAAATATGCAAAATTCAATCTCATCAAGCATAAAATTCACAAATAATCGTTAATAATATATCAACCCTAAAACCAGTATTATGAAAATCAAGATTTTAATTCTCAGCATTTTATTGGCTGCATTAGCATTTAATTCACAAGCACAAAAAGAAGAGTTCAAACTGTCATCATACACCCCACCTGAGTATGTGTACAAATCATTGGACTTCTATTATGATCTGTCAGGCAATTTGAGCCGCGAAGCCGACTATTATGACGACAGCCTGAGTTCAAAAAACATCGTCAACTACTTCAGCACCAGCATCTCACCAAGGTATTCCCGCTATTCGAACCGCGCTAATTACCAGGGCAGCAATGACGTTCAGCTTTATGCCGGTTATAGCATTAATAAAGACGATCCCTATAATTCTTCATTTTCAAGTGATCAATATCATTTACAGAATGGCAATGCCTTAAAAATCTTTTATGACGGGCAAAATCGCTTTTATCTGGCTGGTAAGCGGTTCATTGAAATTGACCCGACTGCACGGCTGATTACACAAACTACAAAATATACAGATAAATCATTCATTGGAGATTCTCTCGCGCAGCAAATTACCACAACCCTTTGGAGGCCGGAAGTATATCTTATGGCTCCTATACTTATCGGTTATGGCAGAATTGACAATATAATGGATGCAAGGCATGCAATTTATATCCTCGATGACCTGAAGAAAGCAGGCAGGCTAAGCCGCTCATTCAGTGATGAAGACGTAATTTCCCTTGCTACCGGCATTTCAAAACTCAAAAACAAAAGGTTTTTTGACTCCAGAATCCGCAATATCGAAGAGTTGGTTGCTCTCGATTCTCTGCTACGGTCGGCCGGCCTTAACGGTGAGACGGATGCCCTGTTCTATGTTACGTTGAACGACTCCTGGAATTTCCCTGGTGTTCAGAACAGGTATTCAGGCTACAGGGTTTATGGCGGCATTGACCCCGAATACCAGCTAAACTACAACAGTACCAGAGCCGACTGGAAACTTTCACCTCAAGGGAACAGTAAATCATGGGAAAGCAGATCGTCTGCTTATATGGGCCTCATGGTTGGCTATAAGCATGAGAAACCAATTTCTTTAAGCTGGCAATCAACCCTTGATGTATGGGCAGGATATGGCATTGAACAAAACATCAGGAAAGAAAAAATGATTCTTCCTGAGCCATGGGATGCAAGAGTATGGAAAACTACCCAGCAACGCGGGAATATTTCGGCAGTGTATTCTGTGGGTTATTACCCCAGCAGCCGCACATGGCTGAAAGCAGGAATCAATGTATCCGGATATTACTATGGGAAAGGCACTGACAAGCCTTACGGAATTGAAGAATCGGATATGCACCCATCAGTTTACGCCACTGCCGGACCTGACGCTGCTGCATACTTTTACCTGAGTCCGCAATTAAGGCTTGAGTTCAGTGGTAGTATTAGTTATTCCTATAACTGGGCGGAATACAAATCTTACCTGGCTGACCATTACAGCGACAATAAATGGTACTTGTATCTGAACTCACGCCTGACTTACAGCATCTTCTAACGTCAGGCTGACTCTTTATTAAAATACAGGTTTGAAAATTTTCCATACCATGCAACCAAAGGGTAAATTAAATGCCCTTTAGAGAAATATGTCGTTATGAGAAAATTAATTATTGCTTCCGTGGCCGGATTAATCATCGGTTTCACCTCCTGCAAAAAAGAGGAAACTCCGGCTGGTGATATGAAAACCGTGCAACTCACTGAAAAACAGCAAAAACTGGTTGATGAGAGCAATGCATTTGGCTTTGACCTCTTCAGAAAAGCAGCTGATATTTCGGGAACGGATCAAAACATGATGATCTCTCCACTTAGTGTGAGCATGGCGCTGGGAATGACACGCAACGGCGCTGCCGGCACCACCCTCGATGCCATGGCCTCCACGCTTGGTTTCAGCGGACTAACCGAACAGGAGATCAATGAATCGTACAAGTACATACTGGAAACGTTCACGTCTCTCGATCCCAGTGTAAAGCTCTCAATCGCCAATTCAATCTGGTACAGGAATACTTTCAGCGTGTTGCAGGAATTTCTCGATACCAACAAAAACTACTTCGATGCCTCGGTTACGCCTATGGATTTCAATGATCCAACGGCTGTAACTACTATCAACGACTGGGTATCAGACAATACCAACCAACTGATTCCCAACATAATAGATCAAATCTCAGGCGATGCTGTAATGTACCTCATCAACGCAGTCTATTTTAAAGGCCAGTGGCGTTATCAGTTTGAAAAAGATAAGACTGAGGATAAGCCTTTTCATCTGACCAACGGCAGCCAGGTGCAAGCCCAAAGCATGGTGCAGCGCGCTACACTTCAATATTATAAAGGATCGGAGTTCCAGGCTGTTGAATTGCCCTACAACCAGGGAAATTATACCATGAATATCCTTCTGCCTGATAACGGAAAATCAATCACTGATGTTATTTCGTTGTTGACGCAGGAAAACTGGAATAGCTGGAAATCAGGTTATGCTGATAATGATGTTCAGATTCAACTGCCAAAATTCAAATATAAATACGATGAAAAGAAAATGATCGCTGTGCTTTCGGCCTTGGGAATGGGAATTGCATTTGAGCCTGACTTGGCTGATTTTACCAGGATTAACAGTGACGGCGGATTGTATATATCCAATGTAAAGCACAAAACTTATATCGAAACAAACGAGGAAGGCACCGAAGCCGCTGCCGTGACTTCTGTTGAAATCTCTTATACTACTGTCGGACCCGATCCTCAGCCCATCTACTTCACGGTTGACCGACCGTTTGTATACCTAATTACTGAAAAATCGACCGGTACAATACTGTTTATTGGAAGTGTAGTTAACCCGGCTTTGTAATGTAACTTTGTCAGAGATAATACCTGTAAATTCAACCACTGATAATAAAACACCAGAAGGAAAAAAGTTCTTGCAGCCACTGACGCAACAAAATTACCGGAAATCATCGAGTGAAAGGGACCTCATACAGGGGTGCTCCCGCAACGAGCGTTATGCCCAGCATGAACTTTACAACCGGTATTGCGATGCCATGTTTACCACATCGTTTCGAATACTCAACAATCGTGACGACGCCCACGATGCGCTCCAGGATGCATTTATCCAGGTTTTCAGGGATATAAACCAGTTCCGTATGGAAAGCACGCTCGGGGCCTGGATTAAAACCATCGTGGTGAGAACATCGCTGAGACTGCTCCGGAAAAAGCGCTCACCTGAACTTACCGCCCTTACTGAAATTAATGAAGACATTTCGCTGCACATCCCTGATTCAATGAGCGGTGATTACCTTGAAAAAGCGATTTTGTCTCTTCCTGATGGCTACAGGGCTGTTTTTCTCCTTACTGAAGTGGAAGGTTACAGCCATGCCGAAACAGCACAACTTCTCGGTATTGCCGAAGGAACTTCGAAATCGCAGTTACACCATGCAAAAAACCTGTTAAAACGCCGGATTTCGGCTTTTGTAGGATAAATGAATAACGACAATAACATATTACGAAACAAAGCTTACGATAAGCTGCCTGTGCACCGGCCCGAGGATGATTTGTGGGAACAGATCAGCGCCCGGCTCGATAAAGGAGCAGCCGACAATTATCAGGAAGCACTGTCGGAAATGCCTGTACACATGGCACCTCCAGGCATATGGGAAAATATTGAGCGGCAACTCTCAAAGCGCAGGTACAGGTTGGCATTGGTCTGGCTTGGTATTGCAACTGCAGCATCAGTGGCAGTCTTTACCATGCTCAACTTCCCCTTCAACCCGGCCAGGCAGCCCGGCAATACCAGCTCTCCTGCACTCTCGCTGAAGAAAACCGGCATACACTCCGATAAAGTTGCTGTATCAACAGTACCGGCAACCCATGCCGAACAATCGTCAGCCGGGGTAACAGCAAACAATAACAACAGAGTTTCGGACAACCACACATCGGACATATCACTGGATATCAAAGCTTTAGACTCCTTCAATCAAGTCAGGTTGACCTTACCTAAGAGCGACCGGGCTGAACTTGCTTTTATAAGTTACAGGCCGCAGCTAGTCGTCATCTATTCACCTGAAACAAGCAATGTGAGGGCTTTCCCTGATCCGCTCACGCTGCCTTCATTCGGTTCCATGTATGACCCAAAGGCCATTCAGCCTGAAAAAACAGCACCCCGGCTCTCTCTGTCGCTGGCTTATCTGCCTGAATCAATTGACAATGGCTATAACCCGACTATTTTCCACAATGTGGACTTTGCGGCAAGCATCGATATGAAAAACATGAGATTCAGAAGCAG